>JBFWIW010000129.1:0-2684 GCA_050253535.1 Oscillospiraceae bacterium | reverse complement strand
TATGAATGCGATGATCGATAGAGAGGGCTGTATTTCCTGCGGACTATGTGCATCCACCTGTCCGGAGGTATTCCGGATGGCCGATGACGGACGCGCGGAGGTATGCGCGGACCCTGTTCCTGAATCTGCGGAAGACTCGGCAGCAGAAGCGCGTGATAACTGTCCCGTCTCTGTTATCACGGTAGAATAACCATGAATCAGCGCCCTTCTGAAAGGTTTTAGCAGTTCAGAAGGGCGCTTTATCATTTAATCATTAATTAACATCGCACTGATTATGGTATAATTATTATCATCAACTTTTTATGTTGGGAGGCTGCAAAATGAAAATTGGGGTTATTATTGAAACCAAGGAATTTGAGAAGTCCTGGAACGCGATGCGTTTTGCCGTTACAGCCAGAAAGAACGGGAATGAAGTGAAGGTTTTTCTTATGGGGGAAGCCGTTGAAATTGAGAGACTTCACCACGAAAAATTTGACGTGGCTGCTCAGGTTGAGGCATTTCATGAGGCAGGCGGGGAAATTCTCGCTTGCGGTACTTGCCTCAAATCAAGGAATATGGACGGCAGCGAAGTCTGCCCACTATCAACAATGATTGATTGCCTGATGATGGTGGAATGGGCGGATAAAACGGTAACCTTTTAAAAAGAGGCAGGGGGTGCGAAATGAACCTTATTGGGCAGATAATCAACGCTATGATTGCCTATTACGCCGGGGATGTTCGGCGAATCAACCATTTTCTGAAGGTATATGGTTTTGCCAAGGCAATTGGCGAGATGGAAGGTTTAGACGAAAGCACGCAGGAGATTCTTGAAATTGCGGCGCTTACTCATGACATTGGGATTAAAAACAGCGAGAAAAAGTACAACAGCTCGGCTGGAAACTATCAGCAGATCGAAGGCCCGCCTGAAGCAAAAAAGCTTCTGGAGAGGTTAGATGTCGAATCGGGTATTATTGATCGCGTATACTGGCTTATCGCGCATCATCACACCTACACAGACATTCAGGGAATCGATTATCAGATACTGGTTGAGGCGGACTTTCTTGTTAATTTTTATGAGGATGATATGTCGAATGACTCCGTTCACAGTGCCGGGGGTAAAATGTTTAAAACATTGAGTGGGAAAGCTATTCTAAACGCAATATATGCCTAAAGAAAAATTAGATCAACAATTAGTATGAATACGAAAAAAGCGGTCTTGGCAGCATTTACTGCCAGACCGCTTTTAATCTATTATCTGGAGGTTTTATAATGACAACGGATGAAAAAAAGCTTGATTCTCAACAAGTAGCTCCGCCCTTACCTGACAACATCGGAATAACTCAATCCTCGGGATTAGATCATTTATCTGGATGTCCGGATAAATGATCGGTGGCGGTCAAAGTATACGCAATATCTTCTTGACAGCCGAGACCATTGCCGCCGTTCTGCGGCTGTCGGTCAATGGCATTCCCCGCAATGCAGATTGCTCCCGGCTCCTGCGAGACAAGCGGCACATTGTTACCCCCGGTGCCATACCGGGCGGACATGGTGGGTGCAATCTTATGCGGGCCGGTGTAGCGCGAATCTATGCCATGGTTCTCAAATACGAGGGGCTGATGACCTTTTTGTTCGGCTGTGAGGGTGCCGCTGATATCATGGCTTAAATCCATCCGATGGCCGCCTTGGTCGTTGAGGCACAGAATTGATGGCATCATATTTCCTCCTGCCGAGCCTTTCAGTGTGGGCGCAAGTTCTTCCTTATAGCCGATGCCGCCAGCCGAGGGGCCGGCTCCGGCGCAAAAGCCGGCAGTCATCACGCAGGGATAGCCCTGCCCGGCCTGACCGCCGCCCTTGGTCAGCGAGGTATGACGCTCCACCGAGAGAAAGGCGTCGCCGTTTCCTTTGGTGATAACGCCTGCCGCAAAGAGAAGCCCTGCGGGATTTCTCCCGCCGCCCCCATCCGCACCGGCCAGCGTCGGCGCTTTGCTCTCCGGCGTAAAGATGCGCTCCTGCTGGGTGTCCCACGGTGTCAGGCAGTCGGGACGGTCTGTTTTTACATATCCGTGTCCGCCGCCTTCGCCGCCATAGAGGGCAGGCCATGTGCCGCTATCCTCCATAATACGGCGGCTTTGCACATCCCATGGCGTGAGGCATCCCTCCGCAATGAAGGTCTGCTGTTTCATTCCTGGCTGTGCGCCCAGCGCACCAGCGATGTCATGCAGATCTCTGACTTCATCCCGCTGATTGGCTGCAAAGGCAGTCGGCTCTCCTGTGACAAAGGTCTGCATTTGCATATTGTTCGTCGCCATGAGCGCGCCGGACACACCGCCGAGGTCGATACCCTCGTCGCGCTGATTCATGTGGTATGCGCCCATCCCGACCGGGCGGTCTGGCGGTGTCACGCCAGCTTGGATCTCCAGCGCCGCCTTGAGCTGCGCCGGAAGCTCCTTACCGCGCTCACGCGCCCTCCGCAGTATCCCCAAGCAGGCGGTCTTGCTCAAATAGTATCTTTGGGGCACTGCGGCCTGCAAAATCTGCGACAAGAAAGATTCTTTTTCTTCTCTGGGCGACACCCCAGTATTGAGCTAATGTAAAGTTAAAAATAATGTAAAGTCACCTCCTTGAAATGCAGCAAAGCCAGCAAAAATGATTTTGCCGGCTTTGCATAATTCGTTATTAAATTAGTGGGTGTCTTGAAAATTACT
>JBFWIW010000128.1:0-2748 GCA_050253535.1 Oscillospiraceae bacterium | reverse complement strand
CAGGATGGCCGATCACCCTTGAAAGTTCTATTGCCTTGCCGATAAGTTCTTTTGTCACATTATGTATTACGCCGCCCCTGTGCTCCACGAAAACAGCTATGCCGCGCCACAAGTCCTTATCGATCTTTACTGATTCCTCGGCGGTCTCCAGTGTGATGACACCTGCGGGACCTTTTTTTATGCAAAGTCTGCACATTTTGCAGCCGGAGCTTATGTCCAGCTTACCGGACTCATACGAAATTGCACCAAAAGGACATATCTCAACCAGATTTTCCGCGGCCTCTTTTGTGACGAGGCCGCCGTGTATTTTAAGCATCTCCATAAAGCACCCCCGTCAGATAAATTTGCGCTGCTGCAGAACGCCGTACAGTTTGTGTGCAAGCGCCATATTACCGCCGGTCAGCACCTCTCTGCTTACATTCTTCTCAGGCGGGAATATCCGCTCCACCTGCGTGGGAGAACCTGAAAGCCCATAGTGCGACTTGTCCGTGTCCTCGAAATCCGCGAGGGATATCGCGCTTATCACGTTTTCCCCTGTCTGTTTCTTTTTCAGGTAGGACGGCAGCCGTGGAGTGTTCACCTCCGCATCCATGCAGATAAGCGAAGGCAGCGGCATGCGCTGCGTCGCTATATAGGCGTCCAGGTTGGCCGACACCGTTACGCCGCCGTCATCGACGTCAGTTATCGACAGCACATTACCCGCGTGCGGTATGCCCAAAAATTCCGCGACCTCCGCACCGACCTGGGCGGTGTCCCCGTCGGTGGTCTGTTTGCCGCAAAGTATCAGGTCGAAGCGGCCCATTTTGCGTATCGCCTGCGAGAGGGTGTAGGATGTTGCCAGCACATCTGAGCCTGCAAAAGCCCTGTCGCTTACCAGAAGTCCGCCTGACGCGCCCATATACACCGTCTCCAGAACCACGGCTTTTGCCTGCTGCGGGCCCATACTGAGCGTCCGCACCCTGCCGCCGTACTTTTCAGCAAGAGTCAGCGCCGTCTCTATAGCGTAAAGGTCGTAGGGATTCAGCTTGCTCTCCACACCGTCGCGCTTAAGTACGCCGGTAACCGGATCCACCGCCACCTCCGAGGTCCCCGGCACCTGCTTTACACATACTATAATCTCCAAATTCTCACCTCACCGCAAATTGGTTGAACCAGTTGGGGCAGTTATATTTCAATTGGTTGAACCAGTTATATGGTACAATATTATTTTCTGGTTGTCTATATTGACTGAATAATTTGTGTATTGCAACAAAACTTGCAGGCTTTTTTTGTCATACCTGCCAGATCAGAATTGCTGGTCTAAATACCTTCCCTCAGTTTTATCAACTCTACCGATACCAGCTCCTATTGCGCTATTGATTTACAGACATTTTTCATCATGATATAATTATAATAACAAATATAAAAAAATCTGTTGGGAGGACGCCATGTTTTCGACTATCGATCAGCCCGACCTTATACGAGGTATCTTTGCGCAGATTAAAGAGAATATACGAAGCGGCAGCCTGAAGAAAGGCGACGCCCTGCCCTCCGAACGCGAGCTCGCAGCAACCTTCGGGGTATCGCGCAACACACTGCGCGAGGCTATAAAATCGCTGCAGCTCATAGGCCTTATCGAGTGCGTTCAGGGAGCGGGAAACTATGTCTCCACCAACCTGAGTCACTCCCTCTCGGAGCCATTTTCCGTGATGTTTATGCTGGAGGACGGTTCAGCGGGTGACATACTGCAGTTCAGGCAGGCTATTGAAATAGTCGCCGCCCGCCATGCTGCCGTCTGCTTGACCGACGGTGATATTTCCACCCTGGACGTTCTGGCGGTTCAGATGTCCCTGGAAACGGAGCCAAAAGCGATATCCGATCTGGATACCCTGTTCCACCTGAGCATAATTGAGCATACAGCCAACCCGCTTATCATCACAATGATGAACGCCGCCGAGGTGCTCGTCGAGGAGCAGATCTATGCAGCCAGAGTCAATCTGATGTCAGACCGCGACGCGCTTTCCCAAATAAACGCCCAGCACAGAAAACTGCTGGACACATTCCGGGCGCATGACCCTGATGGCTCAGTGGCCGCTATCACCGATCATCTTGAATTCGTAAAGGATTATATGCTGCCGCTGACAGATAAACGTGTATAAAGTACACTTTTCAGCCGATTTACTGCCTAATTTGCATGACTAGTGTCATTGTTTATATAAAAACACCTTTTCTATACGGGAAATGAGGTGTATAATTGCCGCAAGGCAAATATACATATTTTACTGGCGGGAGGGTGATTTTATGAAGACCATTGTACTCTACTATACTCTGGGCGGTGCAACTAAGACCGAGGCCGAGCGTGTGGCCGAACAGGAAGGCGCTGCGCTCTGTCAAGTCACAGAAGAAAAAAAGCGAAATATTATTTCCGCATTCATTTCCGGCTGTCCAAACGCAATGAAACGCAAAGCCTCGAAAATCAGACCGCTGAATCACGATTTGAACGAATACGACCGTATCATAATAGGCTGCCCGATATGGGCCGGGTATCCCGCTCCAGCTTTCAACTCGGTGCTTGAGCTCTTACCGCGCGGCAAGGAGGTCGGGTTGTTCTTCTGTTCCGGCGCAGGCGCGGAGCCGAAGAGCGAGCGGGGCACTAAAGACTTGATTGCGCAGAAGGGCTGCACGCTCATCTTCTATCGCGATGTCAAGGCCGTAAACCCCTCAAAGAAGACCAAAGGCCAAAAATAATTACGGCAACATATAAAAAGG
>JBFWIW010000127.1:0-2986 GCA_050253535.1 Oscillospiraceae bacterium | reverse complement strand
GAGGCTGAGGGTCGCGGATTATGGGCTGGTCGACGTTACCTATATCTCCTGAGAAGACAAGCTTTTTCTGTACGCCGCCCTCAGTGAGCCACATCTCGACATGGGCGGAACCGAGAAGGTGGCCCGCATCTGTAAACTTGATGCGAAGGCCCTCAAAGAGTTCAATTTCTTTGCCATACTCGTATGAGACGATCTGCTCAAGAGCAGCCTGAGCGTCCATTATCGTATATAGCGGCTCGACGGGCGTACTGCCTGAGCGCTTGCCCTTTTGGTTTTGCCACTGGGCCTCGCTCTCCTGTATGTGAGCGGAGTCGAGCAGCATTATGCCAAGAAGCTCCGCCGTCAGGCGCGTTGTGATTATTTTTCCCTTAAAGCCCTGCTTCACAAGCAGGGGTATACGTCCGGAGTGATCGATATGCGCGTGGGTTACAACGACATAGTCAATGTAGTTTGGCGGGAAATCAAGCACGCTATTGTCGAATTCATCACGGCCCTGTTGAAGACCGCAGTCGATAAGCACCTTTTTCCCGTTCACCTCAACACAGTGACAACTGCCGGTAACCGCTTTAGCGGCGCCAAAAAATGATAGCTTCAAGATAATACCTCCCTTAAGAATAATGCGCTGGAAGGAGCCCGCTTTGGACAAGCCGCGCTCCATGACCGCGCATTTTCTATACACCCGGCCTGCATTTTGCGGGTCGGGTTGTCTCTGTATTTAAATGTCGGATATCTCGCCGGCGGATTTAATAATTATGCCGCTTTCCGCAAGCAGTTTTTCCGCGCGTTCGTTGTCATCAAATCTGAATACGGCATAGGAGCTTCCGGCTTTCCGCGTATTAAAGGCATAGAGATACTCTATGCTGATGCCGTTATCCGAGATTATGCGCAGTATTTTTCCGAGACTTCCAGGCTCGTCGCTGAATGAAGCTGCGACAACCTTCGTCACGGAGACGATACATTCGGCCTCACGCAGAATGTCAAGCGCCTTTTGGGGTTTGTCCACGATCAGTCGCAGTATGCCGAACTCGGCTGTATCTGCGATAGACATGGCGTGCAGGTCTATGCTGCCCCGGCCCAAAGCTTCTGTAACGTCCGCAAGACGGCCTTTGGTGTTTTCAACAAAGACAGATATCTGATCAATCATAATAAACCTCCCATGCGCTGGTACGCACAAAATATAATGAAACATTCTCCCAAGTGAGGGAGGTTTTGTCCATCAATTTCGGTTCCCGCCGCAGGCGGGGAGAAATTGGGATATTTAGGTTGAAGTGTGAACTTATTACACTTCAACCCCTCAGTCGTGCAGTTTGCGCTTGTCTATTACGCGGACTGCCTTGCCTTCGCTTCGCTTTATACTCTTCGGGGCGGTTAGGTGCACCTTTGCGGAGATGCCCAGTATCGAACGGATTGCCTCGCCGAGTTCGTTCTCCTTAGCAGTGAGAGCCCTCACGGTGTCGGAGAACTGTTCGGGCAGCATCTCTATGTTGACGTCCAGTATATCGGTGTTGTTCACCCGGTCTACGATAATCTGATAGTTGGACGAGCAACCCTTCTCCATGAGGACGGCCTCTATCTGAGATGGGAAGACGTTTACGCCGCGGATGATGAGCATATCGTCCGTCCTGCCCATGGGCTTCGACATGCGGACGAAAGTGCGGCCGCAGGAGCAGGGCTCGTGTGTTATGACGCCGATATCTTTTGTGCGGAATCTGAGAAGAGGGAAGGCCTCTTTGGTGAGACATGTGAAGACGATTTCGCCCTTTTCGCCGTCGGGGACCGGCTCACCGGTTTCCGGGTTCAGGACTTCTATAATGAAATGGTCCTCGTTTACGTGCATTCCGTGCTGAGCTTCGCACTCATAGGCTACGCCGGGACCCATTATCTCGGTGAGGCCGTAGATGTCGTAGGCCTTTATGCCGAGTTTCGCCTCAATATCATGCCGCATTTCCTCGGTCCACGGTTCGGCACCGAAAATGCCGGCTTTCAGTTTTAAATCAGATGGCGTGAGACCCATCTCGGCCAGCGTCTCGCCCATGTAAGCGGCGTAGGAGGGTGTGCAGCAGAGTATGGTGGAGCCGAAATCCCTGAGAATCGTGATCTGGCGCTGAGTATTGCCGGAAGAGACCGGTATGGTGGTCGCGCCCAGCTTCTGCGATCCGCCGTGAAGGCCAAGTCCGCCTGTAAAGAGTCCGTAGCCATAGGCCACATGGACAACGTCGTTTTTGGAGCCGCCGACCGCAGCGAGCTGGCGTGCACAGATGGTGTCCCAGATATCAAGGTCATTTTTAGTGTATCCGACGACTATCTGCTTGCCGGTGGTGCCGGATGAGGCGTGCAGGCGCACAACCTGTGAGAGAGGAACGGCGAACATGCCGTAAGGGTATGTATCGCGGAGGTCCTGCTTGGAGGTGAAGGGAAGTTTCCCGAGATCCGCCACACCTTGGATGTCGGCCGGAGTCAGGCCAAGCTCGTCCATTCGGTTTCTGTATAGGGGGACGTTTTCATAAACATGTCGAACCTGCTTAATTAGCCGTTCGCTCTGAAGTGCCTTTATTTTTTCCGGAGAAGCACACTCAATGGCCTCCTGGTAATAATTATTCAAATTATAAAACTCCTAACTGTAATTCATGAGTTTCTGCCAAGTGTGAAGGCTTTTATGTTGAGATCCAAAAATTTCGAAGGGACGCTGTCCTTTATGGCGGAAAGCCACGCACTCTCGACAAAGGGGAAATATTTTGACAGTCTGCCCATGAGGACGATATTCACTGCCTTGGGCGAACCCGCCTCCTCGGCTAGAGAGAGCGCATTGAAAGCATCGGCGTCAATGCCGGCGGAGATCATTTTTTCTTCCAGGGCTTCAGGGTATTCGGCGACTCCCGTAATTACGGGCATTGGAGAAATTTTCTGCGTGTTGGTTATGACCTTCCCGCCTTGCCTGAGACAAGAGAGCCAACGCACCGCCTCAAGAAGCTCGAAAGAGATGATA
>JBFWIW010000126.1:0-2999 GCA_050253535.1 Oscillospiraceae bacterium | reverse complement strand
GCGAGCTGTGTTACCGCTGTTTTGGCGAGGTCTCGCCGGTCATAGCCACGCTTTCTGAAACGCAAAAGGCAAACTTTCCCGCCGCGATGTTTTCCCTTGCCGAGAGTGTATATGCGGGCGAGTTTACGCCGTATATGCTGCTTGAGGAGGACCGGCCGCGGGACTTTTCTTTTATTGCCATACAGCAATATGAAAAGTCTCTGACAGGGGAGAGGTATCCCGATTTTTCGCACCTGATAGAGGGCTTTTATGCCCGGCGCGACAGGGTGGAGCGGATGCACCACCGTTCGCGGGAGCTGATGAAAAATATCCGAAACCGTTATGAACGTCAGCGCCGCAAGCTGGATGCCCAGCGGGAAGAACTGAAAAAGACGGCCGGCCGCGAAACATTAAAGCGCTGCGGCGATCTGATCACCGCCAATATGTATCGCATAAAGAAGGGTGACCACATACTTGAGGCCGAGGATTTTTATGAAGAGGCCCGGCCGGTTGTAAAAATCGCGCTGGACTTTATGAAAACGCCGCAGCAAAATGCCGCGGATTATTATAAAGCCTATAATAAGGCCAAGGCGGCGGAAATACATTTGATTTCACTAATCGCTGAAGGTGAGCGCGAACTTGAATACCTCGGCAGCGTCATAGACGAGATTGAGAGGGCGGAGAGCGAGTCCGAACTCACTGAAATCCGCCGCGAGCTGACAGAGCTCAATTATCTGCGCGTTCAGCATAGTGAAAAACGCAAGAAGATAAAGGAATCCCGTCCGCGGCGGTTCGTCTCCGACACGGGAATGGAAATTCTTGTGGGACGAAACAACGCCCAGAATGACCGTCTGACGACCAAGGACGCACGCAGGACGGATATATGGCTCCACGTTCAGAAAATTCACGGCAGCCATGTTATTATCTCCTGCGACGGAAAAACGCCCGACGAGACGACGCTTATACAGGCGGCTGCGCTGGCTGTCTTTTTTTCGCAGGCACGCGGCGGAGGAAAGGTCGCGGTCGACTATACGCAGGTGCGCTTTGTCAAAAAACCGTCTGGGGCGTTACCCGGCAAGGTGATCTACACCGATTACCGGACGATCATGGCTGAGGCAGACGAAAACCTGGCGGAGCGGCTTGAAAGGAACTAGCCTAAACGGCGCCGCACGGTGAAAATAAATTCAATTTGTCATGTCCGGTGGCGTGTACATCGGACATGACACTTCCCATGCAAGTCTGCTCACCGCAGACTTGCATGGTTATCTTTTCCGACAGTCTAAGGCATCCGGCGGACATGTCCGCCGGATGCCTTACTTTTAAATACCGAATATCTTACGTTTTAGTTAAAAAACATGTTTTCATTGCCGCAATCATCACAGTCCGTTTTTACATGTCCAGTGCCCGACAGAGCATTTCGGCGGCTTCGGCGCGGGTAAGGGTGGGCTCGGAAGCGTCGGCGGAATCGATGATTCTATGCGCCGAGAGGTTGATTACGGCCTGACTGGCCCAGCCGGGAATCTCTTCATCACAGGTACCATAGCTGACGTTGGTCAGATTTAAAATGTTGTTCAGCATAACCATTGCCTCAGCTCCGGTTATGGCGCGGGATGGATTGAATGCGATGCCCTCATCCGTGCTTACACCGGTTATCGCGCCGCACATCAGTGCTGTAGAGACATATGGGCGCATCCACTGCGGGATATCACCGTCATCGGAGAAACCGGTGCGCTGTACGCCGGAAAGGAGATCGATATCCCCAAGCTTCATACACATGGCCAGAAACTCGCCCCTGGTGACTTCCTGTTCAGGGTTAAGGACATATTCGCCGCCAAGGCATTCACCAACAAATATCTCCTCTTCGGCGAGCCGGATAGCGGCATATGCCGCAGAATTACCCGCCATGTCCGAATAGGTGACCTTGCACTTTTGCTTTTCGATCCGGATGATGACCGTCGCCTCATGTGAGGCGTTGCCGTCGGAGTCTATGGCCTTGTAACCGAAATAGTCCTTACCCTTTTTGCCGTCATTCGGTGTATAGGTAAATTCTCCGTTTTCGCCCAATTCGAGCGTCCCCTTGATCGGCGGCGTGGTGATCTCAAATGTGACGATTTCACCCTCCGGGTCTACGGCAGCCAGCCGACCGCCGACAGATACGCCGCGGTAGGTGGTTATCTCTAAATTTTCCGCCACAGGGGCGGAATTTTCCGCACCCGCAACCGTTGCCGCTCCAAGACATAGCGCTGCGGCGAGGCACAGTGCGAGAGCTGCGTGCAGCTTTTTCATATAATTACCTCCCTGTGTAATTTCTGTGTCATTAGCATTGACGAAAATCGGAGGAAATATACGGATGGAAAGCCATAGTATGATTACAAAATATTGGTATTTTTTGAGAAAATAAAAAGAAAACCACAAGGATATTTTGATATGATATTTGCTTTTTTTGTCGACTTGTGTTAGTATGAATAGCACATCTTTTTCTGAATTATTTTATTGCAGTAAACAAAAAAATCCCGCGACCTTATGGATCGCGGGATTCAAAAAATGGTGCGAGAGATGGGACTTGAACCCACACGTCATTAGACACACGCCCCTCAAACGTGCCTGTCTACCTATTCCAGCACTCTCGCATATTCGATTTTGCACTTCGTAAGCGCTAGTGTATTATAGCAAATTTACAGGGAATGTCAATATGTTTTATGAAATTTTTTAGAAAAAGTTTATTTTACCACAAAATACATGAAGATTATTCGATGGAGGCACTAAATGTTCGGTTATGTCATTGCTAACAGAGAAAACCTGAATGAAGAGCAAAGGAGCAGATACAGAGCGTATTATTGCGGTATCTGCCGCTCCCTGCGTGAATATCACGGCATCGGATCCGGGCTCATAGTCAGCTACGATATGACATTTTTGGTCATGCTGCTTACCTCGCTTTATGAGCCGGAAACCGGAACGGGTAATGAACGGTGTTCGGTACACCCGGTAAAACCGCATGACTATATCTCCAATTGTTTTAC
>JBFWIW010000125.1:0-3013 GCA_050253535.1 Oscillospiraceae bacterium | reverse complement strand
TTGACGCCATGGGCGGTGACAACGCGCCGCAGGCGCTGGTTGAAGGCGCCGTTATGGCAGCCGAGGAATTCGGAGTTGAAATAATACTGACCGGGCGAGGTGAAAAGATCCTCAAATGTCTTGAAACGCTGGGTAAAAAGGAGCTGCCTAAGGGAATAGAGATAGCGCACGCCTCCGAAGTCGTAGAGATGGAGGACGACCCGGCCACGGTGACAAGGGTAAAAAAGGACTCATCCATGACGGTCGGTCTGCGTATGCTTAAAGATGGCGGGGCGGAAGCAATGGTCTCCGCAGGCAGTACGGGAGCGCTCCTTTCGGGCGCTACGCTCATAGTAAAGCGCATAAAGGGCATTCGGCGCGCGGCGCTTGCCCCGATGCTCCCGAATAACGGCAAGGGCGTGCTTTTGGTCGACTGCGGGGCGAATGTCGAGAGTACGCCGGAATATCTTTTGCAGTTTGCGTATATGGGCTCATATTATGTGGAGAATATGTGCGGGATACCTGAACCGCGCATAGGACTGCTTAACGTCGGCACGGAGGATACCAAGGGCGGGCCGCTCCAGAGGGAGACCTTTGAGCTGCTGCGGAAGGCGGCCGGCGAGGGCAGGATAAACTTTATCGGAAACGTAGAGGCAAGGGGTATACTACTGGGCGACTGTGATGTCGCCGTCTGCGACGGTTTTTCAGGGAATATTCTCCTTAAGGGCATAGAGGGTGTCGCCAAGTTCACGGGGATAGAGCTCAGGGAGGTATTCAACAAAAACGCCAGAACGAAGCTCGCGGCCTTATTGGTAAAAGACGGCATCAAGAAGATTAAGCAGAAGCTTGACTCGTCCGAGGTGGGCGGCACAGCTCTACTCGGTATCTCCAAGCCGATAATTAAGGCCCACGGCTCGTCGGACGCTTACGCTATTAGAAGCGCGATATGCCAGGCGATAAATAATGTGTCATCGGGCGTAACCGCGGACATTCAGGACAACATAGAGTACATGAAGATTGATTCTTCAGCGGACGCGGAGTGAAGAATATTTTAAAATCCGTTTACAATGCAGATTAATTTCATAGTATGTCAAGCCGGAAAAGATCCCATAAGTGTCGGAGGTGAAAACATGGTCTTTGAAAAATTACAGGAGCTCATTGCTGAACAGTTTTCTGTCAGCGTGGAATCGGTAACTATGGATACGTCGTTCGCGGACGATCTCGGTGCGGATTCGCTCGACATCGTTGAGCTTATGATGGCGCTTGAGGAAGAATTCGATATATCCGAAGCGGAAGAGGAGGAGCTTGTAAAGCTACAAACGGTAGGTGACGTAGTCGCATACATCTCCGGTCACATAGAATAAACCTTTGAGGGCGGGCATTACCCCGCCCTCAAATAATATTACTGAGGTCAAAATTATGGACGAAATTGAAAAGAAGCTGGGTTACAGCTTCAAAAACATTGATTATTTGAAAACGGCGCTGACTCACAGTTCATATGCCAACGAGAACAGGCGGAGCGGAGCGGCGTGCAACGAGCGTCTTGAGTTTTTGGGCGACTCCGTCCTGGGGATGACGGTCGCAGCCTATCTGTTCAGAACATGTCCCGACATGCCGGAGGGGCCGATGACGCGTCTGCGAGCGGAGCTCGTCTGCGAACAGAGCCTTTACGGTGTCGCCCAAAAACTCGAGTTGGGAAAGTATCTGCGCCTGGGACACGGTGAGGAACAGGGCGGCGGACGGGAGAGACCGTCAATTCTCGCGGACGCTGTGGAAGCCATCTTGGCTGCGGTGTATCTCGATGGCGGACAGGCCAAGGCTGAGAAGCTGGTGAAAAAGTATATAATAGGGCCCTACGAGGCGGGAGCGCAGAGCGCAAATCAGGATTATAAAACGATGCTGCAGGAACTGGTTCAGAGGAAAAGTGGTCAGACGCTTGTCTACAGCCTTCTTGGAGAGAGTGGGCCGGACCATGACAAGAAGTTCAGATCGCAGGTTTTGATTAACGGCGAGCCTGTGGGTGCGGGCGACGGCAGGAATAAAAAAGAGGCAGAGCAGATGGCGGCTCGCGCCGCCATAGAGGGACTCACAAAATGACGCCGAAACGACGTATAATTCCGGTCTTTGTGCCGCACGCGGGCTGCCCTCACGACTGCGTTTTCTGCAATCAGCGACGGATATCGGGAGCGATGGTTCCGGCAACGGCGGAGACGGTGAGAGATACTATGGAAAAAGCGCGTGCAGGTCTCCCGGTGGGAGCAGGTGCGGAACTCGCTTTTTACGGCGGAAGCTTCACCGCTATACCGGCTCACGAACAGGAGCAGCTGCTGGGCGCGGCGCAGCCGTACTTAAAGGACGGGACGATAACGTCTATAAGACTCTCCACGCGACCGGACTGCGTGGCAGACACGGATATTGAGCGCCTGCTGCGGTATGGGGTAAAAACAGTTGAGCTCGGAGTACAGTCTATGGACGCCGAGGTTCTGCGGCTCTCCGGCCGCGGGCATACATCGGAAGACGCCGTCCTGGCGACGGCGCTTTTGAAGAGTGCGGGTTTTAAGGTCATTCTGCAGATGATGACCGGGCTTCCCGGCGACACGCCGGAGAAATCAATTGCGACTGCGAGGAGAATAGCTGCCCTTAAGCCCTCCGGCGTGCGGATCTATCCGACGGTGATTGTCCGGGATACAGCGCTCTTCGATATGTGGCGGCGAGGCGAGTACAGGGAGCACACGGTAGACGAAGCGGCGGATTTGTGCGCGCGCCTTTTGGATATTTTTGAGCATTCCGGAATACCGGTTATACGTCTGGGACTCAATCCTTCGGACGAGCTCTCCGGCGGCGGGGCTGTCGCCGGCGCGTACGCTCCGGCGTTCGGTGAGATTGTACAGAGCAGCAGGTATTTGTGCAAAGCTCGAAATCTATTATCCGGGACATCGGGAGGGGACGTGGTTCTCGGTGTCGCACCCGGGCAGATATCCGCCATGACGGGTCAAAAGCGCGCAAATATAAAAGCGCTCGTTTCGGAGTTTTC
>JBFWIW010000124.1:0-3087 GCA_050253535.1 Oscillospiraceae bacterium | reverse complement strand
GATAGCGGTCCTCTGCGACATCGCCATGGACGGCGACAGGGGGATATCCTCCGAATGCGGTTATCAGTTCAATCTGGATGGGACAATAGCCGCGGGCGCCCCCGTGTGCGGGATAAGAATAAGCAAATAGCGCGGGATTTGATAAGGCGGTGAGAAAATGAATGAAGACAAATTCATCAGAATACTGGAGAGGGAGATGCTGCCCGCCCTGGGCTGCACCGACCCCGTCGGCATAGCGTACGCCGCCGCCCGCGCGAGGGAGATGACCCGCGGCGAAATCGTGGGCATTGAGGGCGAGCTGTCGGTGAACATTATCAAAAATGCCGCCGCAGTCAGCATTCCTAATACAGGCGGCAGATGCGGAGTGGCTCTGGCAATGGCGCTCGGCGCCGTCGCCGGTGCGGCGGACATGGGGCTCGAGGTCCTCTCCCGCGTCAGCGAGGCGGATGTAATAAACGCGCTGGCCCTTATCCGGGATGACCGCGTCAAAACCTCGGTGTCCGCGGGCGGGAAGAAGCTGTACATAAAAATCACGGTCAGAACGGCGAAGGACGAGGCCGAAGTCGTGATCGAGGACAGTTATACGAAGGTCGTATCCGCCGTCTGCAACGGAAGGGCCGTGCCGCTCGGAATCGCCGAAGAAAAAAACGAAAGCGCGGGCGCTTTGCAGGTGTCCGGCCTCTCTTTCAAAAGCATCGCGGCGTTTGCCGACCGCGTGCCGATAGAAAAGCTGGGCATTATCCGGCAGGCCGTGGAGAAAAACATGGCCATAGCGGAAGAGGGGCTTAAAAGCGATTACGGGATTTCCGTCGGCAGAGGGATTCAAAAGCTTATACAGGAGGGGACGGTGCCGGAGAGCGCGGCCGTCTCGGCGAAGATGTGGGCGGCAGCCGCGGCGGACGCGAGGATGGCGGGCTGCCCCATGCCGGTCATCAGCAATTCGGGGAGCGGCAATCAGGGTATCGCCTCGACCGTGCCGGTCATCGCCGTCGCAAGGCGCCTAAAGGCGGACAGAGAGAAATCTTACCGTGCGGTCTGTGTGAGCAGCCTTGCGGCGATCTATATGAAGGAAAAGCTGGGGACGCTGTCCCCGGCGTGCGGCGCCGTGGCCGCCGCCATAGGCAGCAGCAGCGGAATCGTATATCTTTTGGGCGGAGGGGCCGGGCAGATGGTTTTAGCGATGAAAAACATCGTGGCAACCCTCTCCGGCATACTCTGCGACGGCGCAAAGGCGGGATGCGCGCTCAAAATATGCGCCTGCTCGGACACGGCCGTCACCATGGCCTTTCTGGCAATGCAGAATAAAAGCGCCGGGGAGACGGACGGGATCGTGGGAGCCGGTGAAAAAGAGACCGTGAAAAACTTCGCAAGGGTTTCACTTGATGGAATGGAGAGGGCGGATGACATCGTCCTTGACATCATTCTGAATAAAAAGCAGGACGACGGGTGTGAGTCCAGCCGCAAACCGGCTTAATGACGGGGAGACAAGAATGTTTGACGCTGTAGATGAAATTCTGTTTTCGTATAAGGAAGAGATGATAAACAGCTTAAGAGACCTTCTGCGTATCCGTTCGGTGGCGGAGGAGACCGGCGCCCCCGAAATGCCCTTCGGCGAAGGGGTCGAAAGCGCTTTGACGTTCATTTTGGAGCTGGGCCGGCAGAAGGGATTTGACTGCGACTGCGTGGGTCACTATGCCTGCGCGCTCTCCTTCGGGGGCGGAAAAGATTCCGTGGGGGCCGTATCCCACCTGGATGTCGTGCCTGCGGGGCAGGGCTGGAACTGCGACCCCTTCGGCGGGGAGCTCGCCGGAGACAGGATTTACGGGAGAGGGGCCGTGGACGACAAGGGCCCTCTGATGGCCGTCTTCTATGCCATGCTGGCAATAAAGGAGAGCGGCATACCGCTCGGGAGGAAACTGTCGCATATCATCGCCACCAATGAGGAGTCCGGAGTCTTCCCGGGGCTTAAGTACTATATGGCGCACAGGGAGATGCCCGCCGCCGGCTTTGTACCCGACGCCTGGTTCCCCGCGGTCTTTGCGGAAAAGGGCTTCTGGAACTATATCTTTTCAAAGCGCACGGCGTTATGCGGCGGGGGAAGCCTTGTTCTGAAAAATATTGAGGGCGGAGAGGCCTTCAATATCGCAGCCCCTTCGGCGAGCGCCGTATTTGAGGCGGACGGGAAGGGGATGGCGGACATCCTCCGCGCGCAGTCCGGCTTCGACGAGACGGGAGGGAAGCTGTCCGTTTCCGCACAGGGCCGCACCGTGACGGTGTCGGTCCTTGGAAAGGCGGCGCACGCCTCAACCCCGGAAGAGGGGATAAACGCCATATCCGTCCTTCTCCGCTATCTGGATAGGCTGGATTTCGCGCCGACGGAACTGTGCGGAACGCTGCACGCCCTGTCGGGGCTTGTCGCCCGCGACACAAACGGAAAGGGGCTCGGCGCCGACTGCCGGGACGAGACGGGCAGCCTGACAAACAATGTCGGCATGATATCCCTGCGGGACGGCGTGCTGGAGGTCCGAATGAACCTCAGGTCGCCGGTCGGCACAGACCCCGAAGAGCTGGAAAAAAAGCTCGGCGGCGCGGCGGAAAAAGCCGGAATGGCGTACAGGCGCGTCTCCTGCAACCCCCCGTATTATACAGACCCCAAGGGCGCGCTTATTACCATGCTGTCGGAGATTTACCGCGGGATGACACAGGATTACGTCTCCGTGCCGAAGGCGCACGGAGGGGGTTCATATGCCCG
Organism: Oscillospiraceae bacterium; assembly: GCA_050253535.1. GTDB lineage: Bacteria > Bacillota > Clostridia > Oscillospirales > Oscillospiraceae > JBFWIW01. The sequence continues at coordinate 335 of JBFWIW010000124.1, read as the reverse complement.
CATACTCGAAAATTTTGTCCCGTTCGGACCCACGTTTGAGGGGGAGGAATTGGTTTTTCACAGGCAGAACGAGTACATAACCTGTGACAGGCTCCTGCTTTTGAGCAGGATATATGCCCGCGCGCTCATAAAGCTTGCCTCGGCTGAGCTGCCGGACAAATCGGAAGGAAGTGAAAAGATGATAGGGTGAGGCGACCGGGCCGGGCTTTCCCGGCGCGGCCGCGAAAATTGGTATCTGTTTTTTAACTGCATGTCCCCTGGTCTATATTCCATCAATGAATTAGTGTTTTATTGATACCCGTGACTGTACACAGCGGAAGAAAGGAATATAGATC
>JBFWIW010000123.1:0-3264 GCA_050253535.1 Oscillospiraceae bacterium | reverse complement strand
TTTTCTGTTTTAGACGCTCTCAATTCGCCGTATACACAATATTTCTTTTTTTCAACTACAGACATATATTCGCACTCCTTAATTTTTATTAAACCACTGAGTATGTTTGGATTATATATTGGATGATATAAATATGTCAATACTTTTGAAATATGATTTCATTAATATTTATGTTTTATATAATATTGAAATATCGTTTCGAATTATTGGAGCGCGCTTGACTTTTATATTGACCCATGGCATTATATAAATGATTATTAAGTGGTTTGGTAGTTGTACCTTTATGAATAAACGAGATGGCGAAAAGACATCTCTGAGATAAGGATAACTTTTATGCTGAATGATATGAACGAGAAACCCGCAAATCAATTTGTTACGAAGCTGTTACAGCTTATAACCAATCTGGCAGAGAGCAGAACGCCTATGCGCCTTCAGGAAATAGCCTCGGGTGCCGGTATGCCTCAGGCTACCGCACTGCGTTACCTGAACGCCTTGATTCAGGAAGGATATGTTTTTCAGGATATGGTTTCGGGACGATACGCATTGACATGGCGAATTTGCAGTCTGGGAGATCTGGTTCGAACACATTCGAGTTTGAGGACGCTGTCCGGCGGTATCGTTAATGAATTGTCAGCAAAACTGACTCTTGGCATTTGCCTCGTAGTGGAACACGACATGGAATGCATGTACCTGGACTGTGTATATGAACCCGCAGCAATGGGACAGTCTTTGCAGCGGATCGGAAAACAAACACCGCTGCATTCCACGGGTTCGGGAAAAATATTGCTGACCGGGTATTCTGAAGCCGATATCGACCGTCTGATTGCACAAAAAAAACTGACCGCACTGACCGCGCGGACAATCACAACAAAAAATGCGCTTTTGAAGGAGATCACCAGGGTAAAAGAGCAGGGATATGCTTTGGACGATGAAGAATGCGAAGAAGGCCTGAGATGTGTCTCTGTTCCCATTTGGGATTACAGCGGCAAAGTATCCGCGGCGATCAGCGCTTTTGGCTCCGCTGATAAAGTGACCGATTCTTATATTCAGGAATGCATTCTGCCGACAATGAAAACGGCCGCCTCGGAAATATCTTTCCGAATAGGGTACAATAATGCTGAAATAAGCACATGTGATACGCCTATAAAATGAGCAGCGCAAAGCTTCCGCAGTCTTCTGAAGTCCAGGCTTTTGACCGCATATATCGAAACGGGCCGTCTCAAAATTGACCTTTGAGACGGCCCGTTTATCTTTATTATAACTGTTTAGGCCGGCAGCTGCCGCCCCGTGTGATCCATCGTATACTCCCCGGACAGGATAAGCTGCGACACAGGAACGATGGTATACCCCTCGGATATGAGGTATTCGATTATCGACGGCAGCGCCTCCGGCGTGTGGAGCGCCGCGTTGTGGAATAGGATTATGCTGCCCGGCTGAACCCTCGGCGTCACGCGATTATAAATGTCTGTTGCCGACAAATCCTTCCAGTCCAGGCTGTCAACATCCCACTGGATCGTGTGCATGTTCATGCCGTCCAGCGTCGCAATGACGTTGTCATCGTATTCGCCGTAGGGCGCACGAAACAGCGTTGGGCAGACTCCCGTTACAGCCTCTATCTTGTCGTTGCAGGCGCTCACATTGTCCTTTATCTGGTCCGATGTGAGGCTCGCGAAGTGCGCGTGATTGTCAGAGTGGTTCATCACCTCATGCCCCGCGTCTGACAGCGCTTTGACCGATTCCGGATACTTCTCCACCCAATCGCCAACGACGAAAAACGTGGCCTTGATGTTGTATTTCCCCAGAATGTCTATGAGATTCTGGGTGTCCTCGTTCCCCCAGGCGGCGTCAAATGTGAGGGACACGGCCTTGTTGTCGCGTTGGACGCAGTATATCGGCAGAAGCCGCGTTGTCGCCGACGCCCCAACGATACTCGGGCTGTAAATTACATAAAATATCAGTACGACCGCCAGCCCAAGCGCTGTGCCCATCGACATTTTCTTATGTTTTGCTATGTAGTTCAGATATTTTCTGAAGTTCAGGTCGATTTTCATGTTCAGGGGTCTTTTAAGCTTAGGAAATTTTCTCATAGGATGGCCTCCCGGATTTCATATTGGTACATCCTATGATTGGTTTGTCTGAGTTAAAACTGTTTTCAGAGAGCAATATTATTGGAGGATTATAGTTTGACATTAAAAATTTGCCGTAATATTAGATTCTCCCCTGCGGCATCGAACACTGTTTATTGTTATATGGATAATGGGATTAATCATAAGATTTGTGCTAACTATGCTTTGATAAATGCTTCAACAACATCGCTGATTAACTTGCCGTCCGCCTTCCCTTTTACAAGCGGCATAAGGGTTTTCATGATTTTGCCCTTATCCTGAGGCGTGGGCTGCGCAATGTCCAGCTGATTCAGCACGCTCTTTACGATCTCTATGACTTCGTCCTCGCTCATACTTTTCGGTACAAATTCCGAATAAATGCTGATCTTTAATTTAGCATTTTCAATTATGTCGGTTCTATCCGCCGGAGCGGTTTCTATTGTATCCCGGGCCTCTTTGATTTCTTTATTAACCACGGCATTCTCTTCGTCTTCGGTCAGGTCGGCTCGTTTATCGATAAATTTTGCCTTTAAAGCTGAGAGCAGCATTGAAAGCGCATTCTTGCGGTCCATATCTTTCGCTTTAAGGGCTTTCATCATTTCCTGCCTGACCAGATCAATTTTTGTCATAACGCGCTACCCCTTTACCCTGGTATTTTTAATAACAATACACCTTTTTCTGCCGTAAATAAAGAAATTTTTAAATAAATATGTCGATACCCATCCTTTGCATTCGAATCTTTATATATCTGCTTAATTAGAAAGTAATTATTTATAAGCATTAAAAAACAGGTCGGAGACATGGCCTGCACATTTATGCCAAAAGGAATATCAAATGCGCTATACACAGGTACGTTAAAACAAACGGTTATTGAAAATATGAGAGAGAACAAGTTCAGCCAGAACGAGACTGGCGTGAAATACTGTTACAAAAAACGACACCAGGACAAAGCTGAAGGGCTTGCCGCCTGCGATTTAAACAGACAGCAAGCCCTTTTGGTTGCTTAATAAAATACTTATCAAACTTTTTGGGACCACTTCAAAACGGGTTGGCCTCTTTTTTTAATTGCTCCTCCCGGAGGAGCAATCCCAGGTCAGTCCTGCGTCTCGGTCGGCGCGGCTTCGTAACTAAATACTTCCCTGGAGATATCGGCAGCCAC
>JBFWIW010000122.1:0-3375 GCA_050253535.1 Oscillospiraceae bacterium | reverse complement strand
CGTTAAGCAAAGGCTATTCGCCGCATAAAACACGAGGGCAAGGATCAGTATTAAAGTCAGTATAATCAGCATGGTTTTTCTCCCGTACATCAGCAGCGGCTTGTTTACCTTCATCGCCTTCACGACCGAGAACACCACAGCCGCCAGCAGGAGAAGAAGGAGCAGCTTGCCGATTGGAGAGGTGACGAGAATAACGTAGGCGGGATTCATCAGCACCCTGAAGATCATGGGAATGGAAAAGATGAGTATAAGCAGGGTGAAATACTCCCTCCATATTGCGAACATCGCGGTATCGGATTCCCGCTGAACCTCGTGCGCGTCGTTCATCTCGTCGACAACCGTTTTGACGACGTATTTCAGGCTCCTGTCACTTTGAGCCATGACCAGCGCGTCCACCCACTGGGAAAAGTAGCTGTTGTCCACCTGATTCTCCATACGCCGGAGCCCTTTTTCCACGCTGTTGTCGATGTAGGTTGTGTAGGTCAGAAGATCGCGAAACGGCTGCGGGTACTCCAGCGCGTCGGCGTTGTCCCGCACGGATTTAAGAAAATCCTCCGTTACGATATATGAGTTTGAGAGTATCATCATGGTTGAGCGCAGCTTATCCGCGCGGGCGCTTTTTGCCGCCGTTATCTTAAAGGCCAACACAAAAAGCGGCGAGACCGTACCGAGAGCTCCTGTGATTACAGCAACGAAGGTATCGCTGAAAAACAGCTTGCCGAGAACGAAGCCGGCGGCGGCGCTGAGCGCGGTCATCGTGTAATATACGGCCCACGGCATCCGCGCCGCCGCTGTAAGCGTCCTCTGGCGCTGAATTATTTTCGCAACTATGCTCCGCTTTCGCAGCTTCATGGAAGCGGCTTTTTCTTTTTTTGACTTCCATTCTTTATACGCGCCACTAAGCGCCCTGTCCAAGCCGAAAAGCAGGAAGAGCGCGAGCAAAGTCAGACAGAACACACCCGTGTACAGCAGCAGGGCATAACTAATCATAATCTCGCTCCTTTCTTGCGGCATCGGGGAACAGTCTCAAAAGCTCCGTTTCCGGTACGCCATTGTCGCGCAGGCGGGAAAAAAGAACGGGCGATATACATCCCGTTCTCCGGTGCTCGCCGTGAACCTTCACGACTTTTCCATGCCCGTCGCGCTCTGTTTCGCTTATCACGAATTTAAACAGTGTTCTGCCGACGAGCGTTCCGTTATCCACGCCCGTTGCCTCGAAGATTTCCATGTACTTTCGGCTGTTGTCACGAAGCTGTTTTTTGAACACCATGACAGGCCACGCGCCGGCGCAGATTTCAAGAAGCCGCTCGTCCGACAGGCCTGTCCGCGCCGTCACGCACATGGACACGAGCCGCTTGTACGCGTCGCGGGCGTTGTCGGCATGAAAGGCCGTGAGGATTGTATGCCCTGTCTGTCCGGCGATCGCCGCCTGGTACGCCGCGCCGTCGCGCACCTCGGCGGGAACGATGAGCGACGGATTAAACCGCAGGGAGCCGACGATGAGGTCGAGCATAGTGATTGGGTTCGGCGCGGGCTTCGTCGTTGTGTGGAGCACCCTTGCCGGTCTGTCATTTTCGGTGTCGTAGCTTAGCAAATTTAACTCGCGGCTGTCCTCAATGACGAACACACGGTTGTTGTAATCCTCGTTTCGCCGTATGTACTCGTTGAGCAAAAACGCCTGATCGGTCGTTTTGCCGGAGCCCGTGCTGCCCGAAAGTCCGATTGAAATGCCGTTACACAGGCACAGTGTGAGAAAATCCAGCATTTCGGCGGTTGCCGAGCCAGAGTCGAGCAGTTGGGCTCTCGTAATACTGCTCCGGCTTTGCTTTCTGATCGACGCGATCACGCCGCACTCCGGCGGCACGGCCGGCGGGATCATCGCCGAAATACGGGTGCCTCCGCCGACATAGCTGTCCACGCGGGGTGTCTGATTGTCCAAAAGCATACCGCCCATACGCACCATGCGCTTGGCCATATCCAGCGCGGCCTCGGGCGTGGGAAACGCTTCATCGTCACAGAGGTATCTGACATGGTCGGGATAGGTTATCTCAATGAGACCATAGCCGTTTATATTCACTTCCTCCACATTCGGATCGTGGAGATATTCGGTCAGTATCCCAAGCCCCGCCATATCCTGATAAATTTTCTCCACCAGCGCCTCCTGCTCAAACTCCCGTCCCGCAAGCTCCTGTACGCAGTATTTAAGAATAAGCGCTTTCAGCGTCTTTGCCGCTTCCGGGCTGTCGAGCGCCGAGGCAAGCTCTCCGGAGTGCTTTTCGGCAATCACCGTCCGCACAATATCCAGAAGCCGGACATAGCTGAATTTGTCCGCCTGGCTCTCCGGCACGGTGCTGTTCGTCGCTTGTACGACTGACAGAAATTCGGTTGATGTAATGCTCACGTATTTATCACCTCATAAATCTGACTTAACGCCGCTCGATACAGCCTGCCCTTTTTACCGGCAAGTCCATAGATAAGCCGCCGCTCGTTTTGCAAAAGGGTCGCCTGTGTTATATGCGGCATGGTGACGGCGGGGCTGACCTCCAGCAGCTCGTTCATTGCATCGTAGTCATAGTCCGAGGTTGTCTCCGTGCTGACACAAAATACCTTATTACCGAGCGCCCTTATTGCCCTTGCGTTCGCACGGTACCAGACGGCGCACGAGGCCTGCCCGCCCAGACATAAAGAGATGCTCGCAGCCTTGTTCAAGGACCACGCGGCGGTAAGATTGTTTACCTCAGACGGGCAGTCAATGACGACGTGGTCAAAGGTGATGTCGCAGAGCTCCAGCAGCAGCTTGACCTGCTCGTCCGAATAGCCGTCGTCGAACGCGTCGGCATTTGTCGGAGCGGCGAGGATATACAAAAGATCGCCGATTTTGAGGATGGTCTGCTTCAGATTGTCAAAGCCACGAATTGCCGCCGGGAGGCTTCTATTTCGCGGAATATTTACTCCGAATATCGCAGACAGCTCGCTATACGGCTCGGGGGAAATGAGACACACGCTTTTACCGCTCCGGCTGATGGCATGGGCGAGGTTTACTGCCAGTGTCGTTTTGCCAGATCGGGGCGCGCCCCATATGGCATGGATACACACGTTATTCACCCGCTTCCCGTAACGCTAAGTGCAGGGATTTTTCACGCTCCAGCCGTATAAGCGTTTTTGCCTGCTGCTCGTCGGCAATGAACACGACGTAGGCAGGCGCGAAGTCGTAATCCGACGCGTCCACGTCCGGCGCGGCCTCCAGCCCCGCATCGAGGCCTGAAAGCGACAGCAGCCTGGCGTTTAACACCTCGTATACGCGCAGGGAGGATATGGCCAGATTGACCGCCGAGCCGCCGGATTCGTCAGTTCCATATTCGTAAACGTCCACCA
>JBFWIW010000121.1:0-3632 GCA_050253535.1 Oscillospiraceae bacterium | reverse complement strand
CACCGTGCTTCCAACGCTTTCAGATAACTAAATATCGGAGGAAGGAACATGAAGCGGACCATATCAGCCTTACTCGCCGCCCTGCTAATCTGTACGCTTGCGGCCTGCTCCAATCAGCCTGTCGAACCGTCCGACCCGCCGGTATCGCCCCCGGCGTCCTTGAATCCTGCGGTCACGCCGGACAACAGTACACCGCCGGAGTCTACATCAGAACCAACACCGGAAGCCACGCCGGAGCGGGAACCCTATTCGGCAATGGATATTTTTGACGCGGAGTTCAATCCATTCGGCATGGACAGTCCATTCACTGTTTTTGAGGCGTCCTTCAACAAGGGCGCGGCGAAGCTTGAGGGTAAAAATCCGTTTACGCTCTCTATGACCGGCAGCGGCAACATGTTCGCCTGTATTGCCTACCAAGCGGATGTAGCTGGACTTTGGCTTGATGACGGCGCAAAAATGGGACTTTTGGAGGAGTATATTGCAAATGACGGCTTTTTGGAGTTCACCGATAAGGACGGACGTGTCGTTACCATAAGGCGGGCCGATTCAACCGACGACCGTTATGAATATGTTGAGTCGGACGGCAGCCACGGCGTTTCGGGCGCAGGCTGCGTCATTGAGCTAACGTATTATGTTCCCGACGCCGACATGGAGAAATACACGCAGCTTGTTCAGGGTAACTACGACTTGAACGCCCTGTCTCCCATTGCCGGCTATTTTGACACCGCGACGGATTTCAGTGAGTGCGGTATCAGCGTAAATCTGCATAAGAGCGAAGCTGTTACCTCTGTCGTCTATTATGTCCCCGATGCTGAGACGATCCGGCAGAATATCGCTGGAAACGTAGAAAGCGACTGGTGGGAATGGTACGGCAACATGGAAACTTATATCGCCTATAACGTCGCCATAGACAACAAGCTCATCTTTGATAGTAAGGGCGGCACTGTTACCATTGAGCAATCGAATAAGGACTTGCAGCCCGCCGCTGAGGGCTCTCTTGCCGCGCTGGGCTTTGGCTTCGATGACGCCGGAACGTGCGGCGTGTATGAGCAGCGGGACCCGCACTATATATCCGTCGCCATAGCAAGGCCGGAATGGGGCGAGTTCCCCGAAGACTGGAATATCGAGTTCATGGACACCGATATTAAAGGCTACAGCCTGCGTATCACCTACCACGCCAACGACGGTAGGTATCACATATCGGTGGACAAGGACGGCGAGAGCTGCGCTTACGACTGCTATCCCGAAAAGGACGAATTCGGCTGGGAATACCCCGACATTGAGACTGTGCATAGGATGTTCGGAGATGCGTTTGATTCGCAGGGCAAGGAACTGTATTACCCCGCGCTGGCGCATTTTGAGCAGTATGTTCAGGAACACTTCGGTATGAGCGTTGACGAACTATACGCCGCGCCGAAACAGTAATTTCAGATGCAAAAACACAGAGCCGATAACCAGCGAACTCATGGTCATCAACTCTGCGTTTATTGAATAATCCTTATACCTTCCTCATGGAACAGCACCGCGCTGTGATTCTCCCAGCCACAGGTCGCCCAAGAATCACATCAGAGCGTTTTCCATCACAGAGTTCTCCAAGGGGTCTATAATAATACTCCGGGATGTTTTCTTCAGACACAATAATGGATTGCGGCAAGGACGGCCCCTGTATGGAAAACAGCGTTTCAATACCTCGCCGATAGACGCATCTTCAAGGACGATGACCGCTGCGCGGCGCATACCCTGTACGCCATGCTCGTATGTAGCTTCCCGTTCAGCTTCGCCGTCCGTTACCCTGATGATATACTCCACTTCGGCAAAGCTGTGGGGTCTGTATTAGGGCGGGAGAAGCGACGTGTAATCGTAGTTTGGCGCGCCTTTTTCGGCAGTGCTGTATACATGGTGATTATAGTCATAATCCCATGCGACGAGATATTTCCCCTCCGGGGCGGTCTTGGATACCATCGGCAGGCAGGGATACACCGGCGTTCTTCATCTCAACGCAGGCCGTCCCATCGGCGTCAATGGATCGGAAGCTCTGCCAGTCGTCCAGATATGCCATGATCTCATCCGGCGTTTGCGGGTCATTAACATTGACCTCGCAGCTTGCCTCCACGCTGCCGCAGGAGGCCGTAACAACGGCGTGTCCAGTCCCGGCAGCGACCAATCTGTATATATTGCTATAGGAGTTTGACATCAAATTATCAGGCTGTTCAAGCGTGATAACCGTTTCATCTGAGCTGCTCCACTCGATTTGATGTTTATTCGGCAGCGAGAAAATCCTGCTAGCTCACAAACAGCAGGTTTGCCGTTTCGTTTCTTCACCTATTAAGCCAAAATACAGAAAAGCGTACTGTCGAAAAGGCATTACAGCCTTGTGTTGCACCAAATATTCATATATGTTTTTAAAGCTTGACTTATATTGAATAATAAGGTATACTTAAAATAATAATATAAATTGAAAGAATCAAGTAAAAAGAACCGTCATAATGTTTTGATCTATGAAGGGCTTTTATTTCTTACGACAGGGTGTAGTAAAAAATGAAAGAGTCCTTTATTTTTTATGTTCCGAGATTTCACGAGAAAATGCAATAACCCTTATCAAATGGTTAAGAGATGAAGAAGTCAGGAGATATTTAAGCGATTCCCAAAGCGTTTCCAATGATATCGAACAAGTAGTAAACAGGGTAAACCTACCGATTTTAACTCATCTGTTTAATCAAAACGGTAGGTTCTATATGGCCTATAACAAGCAGAATGTACCAGTGGGATTTGTTCGGCTAATAAAAAAGGGCGATGCCTATGAAATCATTATTGTCATAGGAGATCGAGACAATTGGAATAAGAAAATGGGGACGAGCGTCATTCGTGAAAGTATAAAAATCGCTTTTTTTGAATTTAGAGCGCAGAAAATAACTGCAAGAATATACGAAGAAAACAAAAGATCGATTCGTGCATTTATTAATGCGGGCTTTAAGTTGGAGCGTGAAGTATCCAATCTTAAAATCTATTCATTAACAGTAGAACAATATTTGAGGCAATTAAAAGGAGTACCCGCCATGTCTACCGATATTTATATTACAAATATTGATAGAGACAGGATTAAAAAAATCCTGGATAAGATGTCTGAGAGCAAACAATCACCCGATGTATCTGTTAAAAAACTTGGGGGCGAGCTTGGCAGAGCTATAATAGTCGATTCACAGCAGATCCCCCCAGAAGTTATTACCATGAACTCAAAGGCGCTATTACAGCTTAACGATGAAGACATAGAGGTTTCACTGGTGTATCCAGAAGATGCAGACCTGAGCGCAATGAAGTTATCAATTTTCTCTCCAATAGGCACAGCTATTCTCGGGTACAAAGAAGGAAGCACCGTTGAGTGGGAAGTCCCGTCCGGCACTTCAAAAATACATATAAAAAAGATTTTGTATCAGCCGGAAGCGACAGGCGATTATGATCTCTGATCTATTGTCAATAATGAGTTTCTTGGTAAGTATCTCCCCGTTGAAAAGCGGATACCTGTTGAAATTTTTCGCGTATGTATAATTGAATAAGAAAAAAGAACCGTCTTAATAAAGAAGGGCTTTTGTATTGTTGCCGCGTGGCACTGATATTGAAAGCCCTTCTTTTTT
>JBFWIW010000120.1:0-3867 GCA_050253535.1 Oscillospiraceae bacterium | reverse complement strand
TTCTGCATCTTTCGGAGACGAGCAGGATAAACGGCGATTCCGCGATAGCTCTCATATCCAGCGGTGCACTTGCAATAGGCGTCATGGTCATTTCACTCCGTTCCGGTATGAATACCGACCTCAACAATTACATGTTCGGCAGTATCTTATCTCTCAGCAGCACAGACGCCATGCTCTCTATAGTTCTATCCATCGCAGTACTGACACTCTTTATACTGTTTTACCCGCGTATTTTCGCCGTGACCTTTGACGAGACGTTCGCGCGGGCCACAGGAACGAATGCCGGCGTTTACAACATGCTGGTGGCGCTGCTCACCGCCATTACCGTAGTTCTCGGCATGAGAATGATGGGCGCTCTGCTCATATCCAGCCTCATCATATTTCCTGCCCTCTCGGTTATGCGCGTCTGTAAAAGATTCCTCTCTGTCGTGATTTTTTCGGCCATAATCTCAGTTGCGTGTTTTATAACAGGGATACTTATTTCATATATATACGAGACACCCACAGGTGCGAGCATCGTCTGTGTAAATATCGCCTCCTTTCTGTTTTTTTCTCTGGTCGGCAGGGCCAAGCGCGGTTCCGGCTCTTAAATACGGCTTTTACCGCCTGTCGTGGGCCTTTTATCTCTCATTTCCTTGACACAGGGGGTCCCTCCGTATTATAATTTTTTTCTGTAAGAGCAAAAGCGCTTTTTGGAAAGGTGCGCTTCGCTCTTTTTTGGATTATGCGTCACAGGACCGCTAATATCTACTTGAAAGCGAGGAAATTATAATGGTTAAAGCTGTTGTAGGCGCCAACTGGGGTGACGAGGGAAAAGGCAAAATTACGGATATGCTCGCCTCCGAATCTGACGTCATTATCAGATTTCAGGGTGGCAGCAACGCGGGGCATACGATAATAAACAATTACGGAAAATTCGCCCTGCACCAGCTCCCATCAGGTATATTCAGCGATAACGTCATGAATATAATCGCAAATGGCGTCGCGCTTGACATTAAAAAGTTTACGGGCGAGGTCGAGGCGGTGAAGGCCAAGGGCGTGAACCCCCATATTATGGTCTCCGACCGCGTACAGGTTGTCATGCCATACCATATCCTTTTTGACAAATACGAGGAGGAGCGGCTGGGTGGTAAATCCTTTGGCTCGACCAAGTCTGGAATTGCCCCCCTTTACTCCGATAAATACGCTAAAACCGGCTTCCAGCTCTGCGAGCTCTTCGACGACAAGTATTTTTACGAAAAGCTAAAGGGCGTGCTTGAAGTCAAAAACCTGATAATTGCCAAGCTCTATAAAAAGGAGCCTGTCAGCGTTGATGAGATCTTTGCCGAGATGACAGCCCAGCGTGACGCGATAGCGCCATACGTCGGAAACACCTTCGCCTATCTTCGAAATGCTATTCGTGATGGGAAAAATATCCTTCTCGAGGGCCAGCTCGGTGCGCTCAAGGATACCGACCACGGCATTTACCCGATGGTCACTTCTTCCTCCACGATCGCGGGCTTCGGCGCAGTCGGCGCGGGCATACCGCCATATGAGATAACGGACATAATCGCCGTAGTCAAGGCATATTCCAGCGCCGTCGGCGCGGGAGCGTTTGTCAGCGAGATATTCGGCGACGAGGCGCAGGAGATGCGCGTCCGCGGCGGCGATGGCGGTGAATTCGGCGCAACAACAGGCAGGCCCCGCCGAATGGGCTGGTTTGACTGCGTGGCCACACGCTACGGCGTGGAGGTTCAGGGCGCGACTGAGGCGGTCGTAACGGTCGTGGACGCTCTCGGGTATCTGGATGAGTTAAAGGTCTGCGTAGGCTATGAGGTGGACGGAACCGTTACCCGCGAATTCCCGACAACGCCAACACTTGAACGCGCGAAGCCCGTTCTGAAGACGCTTCCGGGCTGGAAATGCGATATCCGGGGAATCCGCAAATACAGCGAGCTCCCCAAAAATTGCAGAGACTATATCGAGTTCATCGAAAAAGAGATCGGCGTACCCGTCACCATGGTGTCAAACGGCCCTTCCCGCGAGGACATAATAATAAAATAGAAAATTTATAAGGCTTCCGACGATAAAACGCCGGAAGCCTTAATTTTATTATGAATACTGCATCAGTTATGGTGTAAAACGGGAGAAATCAGTCGCGTTCGACCGTACCTTCCCATGTGCTGACAGCCTTATGACGGGAAGCTTCATCGTACCAGTGCCTGGTAACAGTCTTGGCGCGTGTATAGAAACGAACGCCATCCTTGCCCAGAACGTGCAGATCACCGAAGAAAGACTCCTTGTTACCGGAGAATGGGTAGTATGCGGTAGGAACGGGAATGCCGACATTTATACCGACCATGCCGCCGTCGGTCAAAAATTCAAACTTACGCGCATAGAATCCGTTCTGAGTAAAGATAACTGAACCGTTTGCAAAAGGATTGGCATTCATCAGGGCGAGACCTTCGTCAAAGTCCTTGACGCGCTTGATAATGGTTACGGGGCCGAATACCTCACGGTCTCCTATCGTCATTCCGGGCTTTACATGGTCCAGAATTGTGGGGCCGACAAAAAAGCCGTTTTCAAATCCCGGCACCTTAATGCCGCGGCCGTCCAGAACCAGTTTAGCACCCTCGTCAATACCCTTCTGAATCCAATTGCAGACCTTTTCCTTATGTTCCGCAGATACGACCGGGCCCAGCCTTGTTGCCGGATCATAGGCGCAGCCAACAGGCAGCGCCTGCGCTTTTTTCTTCAGGAGAGTCACGAATTTATCGGCAATGCTATCCTGCACAACGATAACGGGCAGCGCCATGCAGCGCATACCGGCACAGCCGTAAGTAGAGTTTATAATTGCATTGGCGGCGCTCTCCATATCGGCGTCCTCAAGGACCAAGGCATGGTTTTTCGCTTCGCACTGAGCCTGAACACGCTTGCCGTTAGCGGCAGCCACGGAATAGATATGCTTGCCCACAGAGGTTGTCCCTACAAATGTAACCGCCTTGATACGGGGATCATTCAGAAATATCTCAGATTCTTTCCGGCTGCAGGTGACCAGGTTGACGACACCTTTTGGGAATCCGGCTTCTGTGTAAAACAGCTCCAGAATACGCATGGAAGTCAGCGGGGTCAGACTTGCAGCTTTCAGCACCATCGTGTTCCCGGTAGCGATGGCCAGAGGAACCATCCAGCCCCATGGTATCATAGCAGGAAAGTTAAAGGGAACGATTCCGGCGACAACACCCAAAGGCATTCTATATGTAGATGTATCAAAGCCGGTAGTAACCTGAAGCGCTGCGTCGCCCTGCATGAGCGTGGGCAGAGAACAGGCGTGTTCTGTGGGTTCGATCGCCTTAAGAATATCACCGCGGGCTTCATCCATGTTTTTGCCCAGTTCCTTTGAGCAAAGCAGCGTCAATTCGTCGATATGTTCCAGAAGAACATTTCTCCACTTGAACATCAGCTGAGTACGTGCACTCAGCGATTTCTGTGACCATTCGGGAAATGCAGCCTGCGCGGAAGCGATTGCGGATTCAACTTCCTCCACTGTGCAGCACGGGACCTCAGCAATAACTTCACCGGTGCTTGAATCTGTGACGGGCATGTACTTTTCAGTTTTAGACGCTCTCCATTCGCCGTCTACACAATATTTCTTTTTTTCAACTACAGACATATATTCGCACTCCTTAATTATTATTAAACCACTGAGTATGTTTGGATTATATATTGGATGATATAAATATGTCAATACTTTTGAAATATGATTTCATTAATATTTATGTTTTATATAATATTGAAATATCGTGTCGAATTATTGGAGCGCGCTTGACTTTTATATTGACCCATGGCATTATATAAATGATTATTAAGTGGTTTGGTAGTTGTACC
>JBFWIW010000119.1:0-3903 GCA_050253535.1 Oscillospiraceae bacterium | reverse complement strand
TGCTCCTTCAGCGCCCTGCGCAAAGCGGCGTCCGTCCGGAAGTCCAGCGCCGAGAAACTGTCGTCAAAAACGAAAATCTCAGGATTCTTTACCAGTGCGCGGGCAATTGAAAGCCGCTGTTTCTGCCCGCCGGAGACATTGGCGCCGCCCTGAGCGATCTCCGAATCAAAGCGCTCCGGCTTTTCCGAAATGAATTCCGTGGCCTGCGCGATGTCCGCCGCGGTCTCGACATCAACGTCCGGCGCGTCCTTCCTGCCGTATTTGAGGTTTGACGCTATGGTGCCTGAGAGCAGGACGCCCTTTTGCGGCACATAGCCGATTTTTGCGCGTAAATCCTTCTGTCCGACTTCCCGCACATCCGCGCCATCGACCAGAATCTTACCGCCGCTCACGTCATAAAACCGCATCAAAAGGCTTGCGACCGTCGATTTTCCGGAACCGGTGGGGCCGATGACCGCGGTCGTCTGCCCCGGCTTTGCCGTGAACGTGATATCAGAGAGTGCGTCCTCCTCCGCTCCGTGATAGCGGAAGAACACATGGTCAAACTCCACAAGCCCTTTTTTGGAGCCGTCAAAATCAGCTTTATATTCCGGGTCTGTAATCGAGTTTTCCGTATCCAGTACTTCAGCGATACGTTTGGCCGAGACCGCCGCTCTGGGCACAAAAATGAACATCATGGAAATCATCAGAAACGCCATTATAATCTGCATGGCATACTGCATAAACGCCATCATGTCGCCAACCTGCATGCCGGACTCGGCGATCTGATGCGCGCCGACCCAGACGACAAGCAGGGTAGTGCCGTTCATAATCAGCATCATGGCAGGCATCATAAATGACATGACGCGGTTCACAAACAGATTTGTCTTTGTCAGATCGTCGTTCGCCGACGTAAAGCGATTCTTTTCGAATTCCTGTCTGTTGAATGCCCGTATGACCATCATACCGCTCAGATTTTCTCTGGAAACCAGATTGAGCTTGTCGACCAGCTTCTGAATTATTTTAAATTTCGGCATGGCAATTGACATCATCACCATAATAAGGCCAATGAGGACCGAGCAGGCCACGGCGATTATCCAGCTCATGGAGACTGATTTGCTTACAGCCATTATTATGCCGCCGATTCCCAGGATAGGGGCATAGCAGATCATTCTTATCCCCATATTCAGCAGCTGCTGTATCTGGGTTATGTCGTTGGTGCACCGCGTTATAAGGGACGCGGTTGAGAACTTGTCGAATTCGCTGTTTGTAAAGCTCTCAATCTTGCCGAACACGTCGCCGCGCATATTTTTTGCCACACCGGCAGCGATTCTTGAAGACAGAAGGCTGACCAAAACCGTGGCCGCTCCCGCGAGCAGCGCAACGGCGAGCATAAGCAGTCCTATTCGGAGGATATAAGCTGTCTGCAACGAGCCGATATCCACCCCCAGTTCGGAATAAAAAGCCTCTGCGAGCATGATTCCGCTCTGCTCTAGTATCATACTGTCGCTTGAGGCCGCCCTGTCGTGGGCGCCCTGGATTTCCGACGCTGGCAGGCTCTGTACCATCGGGATATAGTTGTAAAGCACAGACAGGTCGATATCGGAAACATCTGTCATGACGGCGGATGTGCCGGACTGGCCCGACTGCTCCGCCATGTCCTTCATGACGTACATCATCGTCCATGTCGCGGTCCCGAAGGCGCTGTCAAGCGAATCGGCTGTCTCCACGTCCGTCTGAGCTTTCACATAAAAATACCCGTCGGCTCTGGGGTATACGCTGCCGTAAGTCTGCCCTTCAGCATCAATATCCGTGTCTGATACCAGCGTATAATTCTGCTCTGTGAGCGCTTTTTCGTCGTCGGTCATGAACGAGGTCATAAGCTGCATTCCGTTTTGGCTAATTGCATCGGGAGCCGCGTGCTCGATGCCGTTTTGCTGGATACCGACATTGACAATGTCGGACATGTAGTTAGGCAGGTTCAGATTACATACCGCCTGCACAAATAATAACACGATTGAAAGTGTCAGGCCGAATAAAAACGGCTTCAAATACTTTGCGAGTTTAGTCACCCTGGTTATCTCCTTTTTTGTCTGCCATTAAAGTTTCCTCACAAACCGTTTCGTTCGCTGCATCTGCCAACAGTGTAAGGAGTTTTGTGAGCTGCCTTGTATTGTCCTCTCCAAAGCGGGAAATGACCGCCTCCAGTTTTTTGTCAAAATCTTCTCTCTGCCGTTTGAGTATCTCCCGCCCCGAAGGGGTGAGAGATACGGCGATTTTCCTCCGGTCCCCCCTGTCCATCTCGCGGCTGACATATCCCCTTTTTTCGAGTGTGTTTAGAATCTGCGAAACCGCCGGTTTCGTAATATGGACGTTATTCTGTATCTGGGACACATAAACGCTCTTCGCCGGACCAAACGGGCATCCCGCAATCGCCTTCATAACGGCAAGCTCGCCCATGTGGATCTCACATCCCGATGTAAAATTCATGCCCATTTTTTTAAAACGGAGCATCGCTCTGATAAGTTCTTCCTTCAAACCGCTGTCCATTCTCCCGCCTCCCATTAATTAAGCACTTAATATTTAATATCCGATTATTTTACTACTTAATATTTAAATATACAAGGTATAATAATACCAAAAAAATATTTAAAAACAGGCGGTTTGTTAATCTTGTGCACAAAATAAAGTTCACTTACGCCAGGAAATAATTGACTATGATATGTCTTTATATTATTCTGTTTTTGAAAAGCCCTTCCCTTCGCGCATATTAACCTCTTTACAGAAAGAAGCTTCGAAAAATGAAAAAAATAATTACTCTGACACTGACATTCATCATGCTGCTTACTTTCCCCGTCTACGTCCACGCCGGGACTATCGGTCAGGTGCTCTATACCGATATCGGAACCAAGATAGACGAACAGCCCATCGCATCATATAACATAAGCGGCTGCACCTACGTCATCGCGGAAGACCTGCGGGGCTACGGTTTTGACGTTGTATGGGAGGCCGATGAAAGGACTCTCGCCATAACGAGAGATACCGAAGCGAAAAAGTCTCTGATGGACATGGACAAAATCAACATCAAGAAGTCGGATATAGCGGTCGGGCGGCGCGCATACGACGTCTATGCCACGGATATAAAGACCTATGTCGGCGGGGAAGAGGTACGTGCGTATAATGTCGGCGGTAAAACTCTTGTCAGAATAACGGAGCTCGCAAAATACGGTTATCTCCTTTATGACGACGGGGCAAGGATGGTCACGTTGGACATGCTGAAATACGACGCCGATGAGGCTTATGGGCGTTCCTCAAAAACAGAGCTCCCCCTTCCCTGCGATAAAGAAGAGGGTACCATCACGTATTCCGGCGATGTGGCCGGAGGCCTGCCTAACGGACCTGGCAGGATAACCGAGCATTATGAGTACACAAACGGCCTGCAGTCCGTGGAGGATTACAGCTATACCGGCAGCTTTGCATATGGCAAATATGACGGGGTGATCTGTTATGAGGGTTTCAGGCACCCGCTGAATGGCTCGGACACCAGAGACAGCAGCTACCTCTCATATTACACATATAAAGACGGTGCGCTTGACGGTTATTCTATGGTAAGCGAACTGATCAAATACTGTACGAGAAACGAGTATATATATGCAAACGGCCAGGTCACATGGGAGCGGATCTGCGTGATAGATCCGGCGTATGTCTACGGTTATTATGTCGCGGATGAGGGCTTCGTCGATGTATTCGGCGAAATAATCGACTATGCAAAGATTGACACCGTACCGAAAATAATCTCCGTTGCTGCTGAAGGCTCGGCCTCGTTTGCCATAGATGAGGACCACAATCTCTATTACTTCGGCAATACCGACATCGAGGGTCTGCCGAGAAAAAGCGTACCAATCAAAATCGATACCGACATAT
>JBFWIW010000118.1:0-4032 GCA_050253535.1 Oscillospiraceae bacterium | reverse complement strand
CGAGCGGGGCACTAAAGACTTGATTGCGCAGAAGGGCTGCACGCTCATCTTCTATCGCGATGTCAAGGCCGTAAACCCCTCAAAGAAGACCAAAGGCCAAAAATAATTACGGCAACATATAAAAAGGCCCCGGCGGATTATTCGCCGGGGCCAAAGTTTGCCAAAAAGGCCTCGCTGATTTTTTGCCGATGCAAAAAATTCTTTTTCCGGCGGCGTGTACGATGGGAAAATGCCCAGCCCGCGGCGAATCGTGCCGTAAATCCGGATGTTTTTATTTCACCTGAAATCAGCAAACTCATCCATTTTCTTCCGCACCTTTGGTCTTAGCGGGTCTCCGTCGGCGGCATAGCCAAGCGCAATTACGAGACGGATGCGGTTTTTTATGCCGAGCAGCTTTTTGAGTTTTGTCTCGTCGAACATACCGAGTATGCACGTCGCAAGGCCAAGTTCGGCTGCCGCAAGCGTCAGATGCGCAACGGCAATGCCGATATCAATGCTGCGGTAATCCTGGCCTTTGACCCTGCTGCCTATGGAGGCGGTGGCATTGTACCCCGCCTCACTCACTACGAGAAAGCACGGCACGTCCGCCGTAAACCTGTTCATGCCAAGGCTCCGGGTACAGGCACCCACGTCCCGGCCAAGGTCACCGGTACAGACGGTAACCAGCATCGGCTGGGCATTGCAGGCGCTTGGCGCAAGACGCGCCGCCTCCAGACAGGTGGTTATGCTCTCCCTCGAAACTTCTTTCTTGCTGAAATTGCGGCAGCTCTGCCGTACGGATGTGAGCGTTTTAAAATCCACAGGCCAGCCCTCCTTTTTTGAACAAATAATTATAGTGTCTAATTAGTAATTGAGTCATATGGGATGTTCTGTCTATATTCCAATCGCGGTTTTAATCCTGATTATACCCTGTTCCATTTCTGCCGGCGTCAAATTCGCATAGCCCATAATGATCTGATTTTTATGTCCGCCTTTGTTCAGCGCGTGCTTTTCCACCGGGACTATATTAACTCCCTCTGCTATTATGCTCCGCACCAGGTTGTCTGAAAATACGGCGCCCTCAACCTCCGCAACAATGTGCATACCGGACGGATCTCCGTATATTTTAAGCCTGTCGCAAAAATATTTTCTCAGAAGCGAAATGAGGCAGGCCCGACGTCGGCGGTATACTTTTTTCATACACATAATATGTCTTTCCAGATCCCCGGACTCGATAAAACGCATAAGCGCGAGCTGGCATATGGAATTTGTGTGATGATCCGACAGCCGCTTCCACTGTCTGCACTGTTCGACAAGCGGCCAGGGCAAAACAAGATAGCCCAGCCGCAGAGAGGGATACATCACCTTACTGAAAGTGCCTACATATATTACGGTTTCGTGATTAAGCTCAAGCAGTGAGTTGACCGGCTCCCCGTTATATCTGAATTCGCTGTCATAATCGTCCTCAACGATATAACAACCCGTTTTCCGGGCATATTCCGCAAGCGTCTGTCTTCTTTGTGCAGAGAGGATACCGCCCATCGGAAACTGATGCGAAGGCGTCACGAAAATAAGGGTCGGTATACTGCCGGCCGGAAAATTGTCTGTTTGAATACCCTCCGCGTCTACCTCAACAGGTATCAGATTATCTGTGTGATAAGAAAATATCCGCCTTACATTATCGTTTGCCGGGTCCTCCAGCCAAACTTTGCTGTCCTTATTCAACAAGCATTTCGCGACCAGGGACAGCCCCTGTTTCGTACCGGATGTGACTATGATCTGTTCCGGATCGCACGTTATGCCGCGCACTTTGTAAAGATATGAGGATAGCGTACGCCGGAGCTCCGGTCTGCCCTCCGGATAATCATAACCGAGGGCAGAGACGGGCGCTTCATTAAAAGCCCTTGTAAGCATCCTGTTCCATTTTCCTCTGGGGAACAGGTCAAGAGCGGGAATCCCGCTATCGAAATTAATGACATCCTTCGGCAGCTCGTCCGCTGCAAGCGAAGTTATATAGGAATCCGATATCCTTTCCGGCGGCCTCGCCGCCCGCACTCCGCTCTTAATAAAAACACCGGAGCCGGATACGCTTTGAACATAGCCGTCGGACGCAAGCATGTCATACGCCGAATAAACCGTGTTCCTTGCCACGCCCAGTTCCTGGGCCAGCGCCCTTGAAGAGGGCAGCCTGTCCCCTTCTGCAATTTCCCCATCCAATATCTTTGCCCTTAATTGCCTGTAAATCTGGTTGGTATAGGAGCGTCTTCGCTTTTTATCAAGTTCGATGTAAAGCATGTTATCCCACCCCTAAAGCGGCTTAATAAAACTTGATTTCAATTGGCCCTTTAATGTGCCTCGCCTATGTGCTGTAATTATAATATCGCCGGGAATCCATGTAAAGATTGAGGATGTCTATATGAAGATAAAAAGTTTTCACTTCTACGCTGCAGTTACAATTTTATTTTGGTCGCTGGCCTATGTCCTGACCCGTCTGGCTCTGCCTTATGTCTCGGCTTTTCCGCTTGGATTTCTGCGTTATTTCGCAGCCTCCTGCGCTTTGGCGCTCATGGCCGTTATAACAAAAATGAGGCCGCCGGACCTAAAGGATTTAAAATGGTTTATAGCAGCAGGGACGGTCGGTTTTTTCCTCTATATGATCGCTTTTAACAAAGGCTGCGAAACTGTCACGGCCTCAACAAGCAGCGTCGTAATAGCAACCGTACCTGTTTTGACCGCACTGCTGGCACGCTTCTTCTATAAGGAAAAACTGCGCAGATTCCAGTGGGCAGCTATAACCATCGAATGTATCGGAGTAATCGTTCTCACATTGATAAACGGCATTTTTTCAGTAAACACAGGGCTTCTGTGGCTTTTTACCGCCGCGGTCCTTCTCAGTATCTATAATCTCCTGCAAAGATATCTTACCAAAAAATATTCTGCTTTACGGACGTCGGCATACAGCATTTTTGCCGGGACCGCCATGCTTTTCATCTTCCTGCCGAAGGCCGCAGTCGAAATAAAGCAGGCTCCGCCGGTCGTGTATGTCTACATAATCATCCTCGGCGTTTTTTCAAGCGCGATAGCCTATGCCTCCTGGTCGCAGGCGTTTGCGAGAGCAAAACAGACTTCGTCTGTGAGCAACTATATGTTTATCACTCCTTTTTTGACAAGTATACTGGGCTTCGCCCTCGCCGGAGAACGCCCAGACCAGCCCACCGTAATAGGTGGGAGCATAATATTAACGGGCATCTTAATCTTTAATCTAGGAGGAAAAATAGGCGGACGTGTGACTCACCGAAAAATTCACAGCAGATGAATTCTTCAGCGCGAAATATATTTACTCAGAACTCCTCTCGTATAATCTGCTCTCACGGTTGTATGGCTGCGGTATATGGCGTACAGACGATATCCGTTGGCCTGTGACGCCGTATTAGGGATTGAGGTCTCTACTGTCAAATTGATGAAAATCCTGTCCAGCATGAATCTGCCCCATTCCGTCTTCGCATGGCCATTTTATCTGAAAAGACCTCTGTGTTCAAACATTTCGCGTCCTTACTGCATATATTCAGCGATGGCCTTTAAAAACACCTCGCCATAACGGCCTGCCTTGATTTCGCCGACGCCGGAGACATCCAAAAATTCCGGCATTGTACGGGGCCTTTTCGCGGCCATGTCGTTGAGCGCGGCGTTGGAGAAAATAATGTAGGCCGGAACGCCTGCTTCCTGCGCCAGCCGGGTGCGGAGAGCTTTAAGCGCGGAAAGCAAATCCTCTTCGGGTATCTCGATCTCGGTGGGGATAGTGTGCTCCGAAGCTTTGCCGGAACGGTGTTTCTGGTCGGCAGCCACTGCTGCAGTCAACAATTTTTTTACCGGCATCGTCATGGTTTCATTGCGGAACAGCACGTCGCCTGACTTTTCGGTCAGGCGCAGAACGGGGTAATCTCCTGCAGTGATCTGCAGATAACCCATACAAACAAGATAATCTATGTACTCGCGTATCTTCGGCCTGTCCACATCGCCCATTATGCCATAAGTCGGCAGTTTATCTAGACC
>JBFWIW010000117.1:2631-4195 GCA_050253535.1 Oscillospiraceae bacterium | reverse complement strand
ACCCATTGTATATTTTTAGTACATAGCATTTATTGTGCCTAAATACTTCGTATAAATTCAGGCCCCGCCCGCTTGAGCAAATTTTGCCGGAAACAATAATAGCGTTTTCCATGCTTAATAATTTTGCACATATTTTTCCTATACCACTTTTTGCCCAAAATATGCTATAATTCATTTGTTTGGTTTACAGCGGCTGTCTTCTGCTGCCGCAGGACTTTAAATCACTTGTTTTACGCTTATGCTGAAACGAAAACGTTGGGAGCGCATCCGATGTATCTTGAAAATTTTGCTGTCGGTCAGCGGTATGAAATTAAACCCGTCACAATTACGATGGAAAAAATCCTTTCCTTTGCCAGAGAATATGACCCCCTTCCTCTGCACACGGACGAGGAATATGCGAAAACGACGTCCTTCGGGGCACTAATCGCTCCAGGCGTCATGAGCTTTATGTCTGTCTGGGCGGAATTCGCGAAAAAGGATATCTGGGGAGACGGTCTCGTCGCCGGAAAGAAAACAACAATAGAGTGGTTTTCCCCTGTTTATGCGGGAGATGTTCTTACCGGAACTGCCGAGATAACGGATATTAAATCCAAAAACGGCCGCAGAGGCACTGTCGAGCTCACTGTAGATATATATAACCAAAAGGGCGTCCATGTGATCAGAGACATAACGGACACGGTAATAAAAGCAAGACCGCGGAACTGAGCGCATTAACCTTATATGTCCGTGGAAAACCCCAGAAAACACTTTTTTCAGTGAATAACCCCCCACCCGGCTTGTAGGCTCTGATATTTCAATCTATACTGAGCTCGGAAAATAAAGGGGGTATATTTATGCACATGGCAGACGCTCTGCTCTCTCCCGCCGTCGGCGGTATTATGTACGCCGTAAGCGCGGGAGCAATTGCCTACTCGGTAAAAAAGCTCAGTGACGACCCGCTTGCAGATAAGAAGGTACCGGTTATGGCCGTCTCCGGCGCGTTCGTCTTCGCCACACAGATGATAAACTTTGCCATCCCCGGCACCGGTTCCAGCGGTCATCTCGGCGGCGGAATACTTCTCGCGGTGATGCTTGGCGGCGGCCCGGCGCTTCTCGCCATGACCGCGGTACTCCTGATACAGTGCCTGTTTTTTGCCGACGGCGGCCTTCTGGCGCTTGGCTGCAACATATTCAACATGGGGGTTTTGCCCTGTCTTTTCATCTATCCGCTCGTTTTTAAACCTTTTCTGAAGAAGGGAATATCAAAGGGCCGCATCACAGCGGCGGCACTTATCTCCTGCGTATTCGGTCTGCAACTCGGCGCATTCGGTGTAGTTCTGGAGACTGTGTTCTCCGGCATCAGTGTGCTTCCGTTCGGGACATTTATACTGCTTATGCAGCCAATACACTTCGCAATTGGCCTCGTCGAGGGCCTTGTCACGGCGGCGGTGCTGTGTTATATTTATTCTGCTCAGCCGGAGCTAATAAGCTCAAATCTCAGGGGTTCCTCATCCCCTTTCAGGATAGGCAAAAAAGTACTTATCCCGCTTATAATAGCGGCATTGATCGTCGGCGGCGTTTTCTC
>JBFWIW010000117.1:0-2531 GCA_050253535.1 Oscillospiraceae bacterium | reverse complement strand
GAAATTTCCTCCATGTACACTGCTTATCTATTGAGAAGTCAAAAGGCGCATGGCATTGAACTGCGCGATGCCGGCAGTTTTGTCGGACAGCTTCTGATACGCAGCTTCGCCCGTGCCGAAAGGGTCTATGCCGCCATGAAGTGCCGCGGCTATAATGAAGCGGAGCGCCACGTCAACAGCACGCCGCTTAAAAACACCGATATTATCTTTATCCTTATTTGTATTTCTTGCTTTTTCTCACTGCGTATTTTTAATATCCCATCAATTTTCTCTCAAATGATCGGCAGGTGGCTCTAATGCTTTCTGTGAAAGAACTGACAGTAACATACCCCAACGGTACAAAAGCTATTGACAACCTATCCTTCACGATAGCGGACGGCGAAAGCGCTGCCCTTGTCGGAGCTAACGGCGCGGGAAAAACTTCGCTCCTCCTCGCCCTCGTCGGTATACTGCCCTTTTCCGGAAGCATTTCTGCTGACGGATTCGAGCTCACAAAGAATACGGCAGACAGGTTTCGCCAGAAAGTCAGTCTGGTATTCCAAAACCCGGACGACCAGTTGTTTATGCCGACAATAGGAGACGATGTCGCCTTTGGCCTTCGCTACCGCGGGATTGCGCGGGACGAGACAGATCGGCGTGTGAGTGCCGTTTTAGATAATCTGCATATCTCCCACCTGAAGGATCGCTCTCCGCTTATTCTCTCCGGCGGAGAAAAACGAACTGCGGCCATAGCCTCGGTTTTGGCAATGGAACCATCCGTTTTACTGTTCGACGAGCCTACGGCCTTTCTCGACCCGCGCGCGAGGAGGAACCTCATTACGCTCGTAAGCGGTCTTTCACAGACGAGACTCACAGCGACGCACGACCTCCTTTTTGCCGCCGAAACCGCCGACCGCGTGATTATCCTGAAGGATGGTCGTCTTTTTACCTCCGGCAGCGCTGAAGAAATTCTTTTCGATAAAAAGCTCATGGAGGATGCCGATCTGGAAGGTATAGGCGTATACCGCCGTGGCTACTGATAATAAAAAATATTTTGTGATACGCCCTGCAAAGAAAACCGGACGCCGCATAGCGGCGTCCGGTTTTCTGCTCTGATATCGTTTATTTCTTGCAACTATTAAATTTTCCGTAATTATCTCCTCCCGTCGCCAACAGCGGCGAAAGTCCAGCAGTCATCCGCCCCGTCGGTTCCGTACATGGCGGTGTTCAGAATATAGCGAATTCCTCTGCGGCCGCACCAGCCTCAAGAGTACCTTTAAAGTCCTTCAGAACACACGGCTTAACTTTTAAAACCTTACTGGAAACGGGGGAAATCTAAATATTCTACGTTTTATATACCGCTTGTTTTTGGGGCTGATATTTTTTAATTTCTCCCGCTTTAATAAGTGCAAATTTTGTCGCCAACGGGCCCATAAGCTCATAAACTATCGTCGCGCAGAGCACAACTGCGCGTATCTGCTCACCGTATTGCGGAAGCGCCATTATGACAAGCTGGCTCATACCTATAGCCACTCCGGCCTGCGGCAGAAGCATTATACCAAGATAATTGCGCATGTTGCGGCCGGCTTTCATTGCCGAAGCTCCGCAAAATGCGCCCAAATATTTTCCCGCGGCTCGCGACAGGATATATAATACGCCTAAAAGACCTACGGACGGCAGCACTTTAATATCGAGCTGCGCACCTGAAATTACGAAGAACAACAAAAAAAGCGGCGGCGTCCACTTGTCGTTAATCTCCAGTACATTCGCGTAATCGGGCGCCATATTTGCCATTGCTCCTCCTATCGACATACATACGAGCAACGAAGAGAGGTCGTACATTCCGGCGAGCGCCGTTCCCAGGAACACCGCGCATACGACAAGACAAATGCGGTTTGCCGACGAGTGGAATACTTTCAGTGAAAGCGATAGCGCCGCGCCTATCGCCGCGCCAGCAAGAAGCGAAAGACTTATCTCACGGAGAGGCGTTAAAAACGTCTCAGCCGCAGAGAACCCGGAACCATCCGTCATTACATGCGCTATTGAAAGGCACACCGAAAAAACGACAAGCCCTATGGCATCGTCCAGCGCGACAACGGGAAGCAGCATGTTGGTGAGCGGCCCTTTTGCCTTGTATTGCCGCACTACCATGAGCGTCGCCGCCGGTGCCGTTGCCGCCGCTATCGAACCCAGCGTTATTGCAAGCGGCACGGAAAACCCAAAGACAATAAGAGTCAGCCCAACCAAAACAGACGCTCCCAGCGACTGGAATACCGTTATAACGAGCACGGAACGCCCTATTCGTTTTATATTTTCCAGCTTAAATTCTCCGCCGATGGAAAACGCGATAAACCCAAGAGCGACCGTGAGTATCACCGACATGGTGTCTACCGCATCGGCTGAAATGAGTTTTAGCCCATACGGACCCATAACAAGCCCCGCAACCAGATAGCCCGTCACATTTGGGAGCCGTACCTTTTTTACTATCCTGTTAAAGATGAGCGCCGCGACCATCGCAACCGCGATATAATAAATCGACGTCATTTTCTTTC
>JBFWIW010000116.1:0-4222 GCA_050253535.1 Oscillospiraceae bacterium | reverse complement strand
CGCAGAATACCGAGAGCCGCATCCGCGTAAAGCTCATGCAGCTCTTCAGAAACAGAAAAATTCATAAGTGCATCCCTTCAGATAAGCGATATTCAGACTTTCCCGGCCTTGCACAGTTCAATGAATTCCACCGGATGTTGGATGATCTTCGCTGTTTCCCCGACTGAGTACCCCTCGGAGAGATACCGGCGCGCGATAACGGCCATGGACTCGCCGATTTCAATGATGTGCCGGTCGGGGTCGTAAATACGCACGACGCGCTGCTGCCATTCATGTTTTTTCGGCGGATGGACGTACCGGATGTCAAAACCCCGGAGCTTTTCGATAAAGGCGTCAAAGTCGTCCACCTCAAAGTAGAGCTCCATGTTGTGAGACTTTTGAACGACAGAGTCAGCGGGCAGATCGAGCAGCCAGGCAAAATCCTCCTGTACGGCGAACCCACCGTCAAAGGTCACGTTTTTGCCCAAGTCCAAAGCGACCTTTTGATCGAACACCTCTCCGTAAAACCGCCTGGACGCCTCGACATTCCTTACGGCCAGCAAAGCGCAACGAAATTTCATTGTATCCTCCCGATCTTCATGCCTGCCCGCGATACCACGCGATTACCCCGGAGAGGTTTTGGACGCATACCATGTCGCCCCCGTTTTTGAGCATATCAAGCATCTCCGCCTCTTCGCCGGTCTTATCCGGCTTGGCATCCAGCTTTTTACCGACGGTCTTTACCATGGTTTTCATCATGATTTTATAGATGCCGTGCAGTTTATCCATATCAAAGCCGCCCTGAAGACAGAACACCTCGGCTCCCGTAATATGGTGCTTTTCTCTGGTATCGGCGATGAGCTTGTCCGAGGGGCATGCCATACCGACGGCGCACACCGCTTTGACCAAGTACCGCCTTGCCGCCTTCTTGTAACCCTTCACGATACCGGCCATAAGCCAGCCCATGTAAATGATCTCCGCGCCCGCGTTAAGTTTGCCCCCTGCCTTTTCAAGCGAATAGGTGGGAAGGCCGGTCTCAGCCGAAAGCAGCTCGGCGTAATGCTTCGTAAAACCGGAATTCGATGTGTATACGATTGCCTTCATTATGACGCCTCCAATAAGTTTTTTGCTTTCAATAATCAAATTTTTTAAAATAATGATAAGACAGCATGCATACCGGTGTGAAGAAGGCGCACCAGAATTCCAAAACCAGCACGCCGATGAGATCGCCGCCCGCCATGTCAGTGGAAAACAGGCCAAGCATCGGCATAATCACGCAGGAGATGGCGAATACCCCATGAATCCACAGCAGTACCCTCAGCGCCCTGTCCGCCCTGCGCTTTGGGTTGATGGTGAACGCGATAAAAAATGTGGAGAGCGCCATAAAGGCGTAGCCGAGCAGGTCATAGCTGAAAAACAGCCCAAACGTTTCGTAGTCGATGATCCGGGCGGCCTGCTCATTCAGCCCGCCCAGCCTCACCGCCGTCAGCTGCGCAAAGTAAACCATCATGATGAACACGGCGTAAACCGCGGCAAAGGCAATGGCCGTGTAACCCATGGCGGCTCTCTCCTTTTTGCCATAGGAGGCAAAGGAGCAGATGAGCGGGACAAAGCCCCACGCGATAAACATGCTGGAAAGGTAACTGCCGAGATCGCTGCCGATAATCATAGCCAGCGCAAAGCTCAGCACCGCGAGCAGTGTAACAATGGACGATATCATTCCGATTCTTTTATTCATGTCACGGTCTCCAATTTCGACCGGCCCGCAAGGTCCGCGGCGGTGCCGGTCATTTCTTATATTCCATCGGGATATATATGATGCCGTTCTCCACCTGCTCCTTGTCCGTGTCGGAAAACCCCAAACGGCGATAGGCTTCGGCGGCGAACGGAGAGGAATGAACGGTTATGAGGTCGGACGTACTGTTCATCAGAACCGTTTCAAAAAGTCTTCTGCCGATTCCACGCCTGTGGTATTGTCTGTCGACAAAAAACAGAGATATGTGATTACCTTCTCTTCTTGTTGCGGCGACACCGATGATTTTCTCAGCGTCAAAGGCCGCGTATATCGCAAGCTTATTTATCAGGTCCCTGTTGTCGATAAAACTCTTGAAGTTTTTTATGCCCTCGCTGCTGTATTCGGGAGCTTCAAACTCGGTAAATACACCCCAGACAAGGCGCAGGGCCTCAGGAATCTCCTGCTGAGACAACTTTTTTATCTGCATATGATCATCTCCGTAAAACGCTTTAACGGCGCCTCGTTATTCGCAGAGCGGCTGGCACTTCGGGCAATAATAGACCGTGCCGCCCATGTAGGCGGCCTTCTGAATAATAGCGCCGCAGACAGGACAGGGCTTTTCCGCTGTGTTTTTGCTCATAATGGTTTTATAGCCGCCCGCGCTGCCGAACAAATCCTTTTCGGTGTCGCGCCCGCCGAGCCTTGTCATCTCCGCGAGCGTGTCCTTCACCGCATGGAACAGACCGTCAAACTCTTTTTCCGTCAGTGTGCCCATTTTACGCCTGGGATGGACGCCGGCGCGGAAAAGGATATCCTGCAGCACGCCGTTGCCGAGGCCCGGAATGCGCTGTTCGGCGGCGAGAAACGCCTTGGCCGACAGCTTTTCCGTTTCTCCCCGGCGCAGAGTATCAAAGTACGGCCTGTCAAAGGCCTCTGTTATCGGCTGCGGCCTTTCTTTGGCAAGGCGGTAATATTTATTGTCGCACTCTCCGTCCATAAAAGCAAGTACCGAGCCGTACATCTGTACTGTGCAGACCAGAGCGCCGCCGTCGTCAAATTCCAACAAGAGCTGGTGCTTTTGCGGTGCTTCGCCGGAGCGCTCATAGTAGCGCAGATTAGCACCGTCCCCGAGGACGATGCAGCGGTCTCCGGCGTTAATCTCAACCATCGCCCCGATGCCGAAGCTGTCTCCGACTGCATGGCCTTTCAGGAGCGCGTCATAATTAGAGGGGTCGCCGTGATAAAAAGCGAACTTATGGGGCGAAACGCCCGCGACGGCCCTGCGGATCTCTCTGCCGCGCACCGTTTCATTCAGTTGTCTGGCGACAGTCGTGCTCTCGGGTATTTCAAGCATGGTACGGCGCCTCCTAAAATTTCTATTCTATAAAGTATACATATCTGACTTCCGTGAGATTTTCACCGCCGATTTCACAGGTGATTTTTTGACCGTCACGCACAAAACCGGACTTTTCGTAAAACGTCCTCGCTCTGCTGTTATTTTCAAGCGTCCACAGATATATTTTACTGAAACCCGCTTGCGCCAGCTCGCTTATGCAAGCGTTCAAAAGGGCCCTGCCATACGATTTCCCAAAATGCTCCGGCAGAAGATAAAGCGATATGATCTCGCCCCATCCGGCCATTTTTTTATCTCTGGCTGGGCTTATTGAAGCAGTGCCTATATAACGGCCGTTATCGAGAAGGACATAGGATCTGGACGGGTTTTCAGCCAAAAGGGGAGACCACCTCTTTTCGGACAATCCGTCCAGATAGGTCTGCGGCACAATACCTCTGTATGCCGTTTTCCAGCTGAGCGCATAGATGCGGCTTATCTCGTCGGCCTCTTCTTTTCTCATACGGCGGATTTCCATACCGGTTAACCTCTTCTATATTGTTCAAACCCGGTTCGGGCGCGTCAGCGCCCAGCACGTGTTGGCATAGACGCTTCCGTCGTACAGCTTTTCGGCCAGCTTAAGCGTTCCCTCGTAAGTAAAGCCGCACTTTTCCAACACGCGCTTTGAGCGGGAGTTGTGGGGATAGCAGTACGCGGATATCAGATCAAGGCCAAGGGTATCAAAGCCGCAGCGCAGGATTTCCCGCGCGGCCTCCGTCATGTATCCCCGGCCCCAATACGCCTCACCGATGGCGTAGCCCAGCATCCGCACCCGATCGTTTTCCCTTTTGGGGTCGTCGATCAGACCGGCGGAGCCAATGAGTTTTCCTGTTTCCTTCAGAACTATGCCGAAGACGCCGTCCTTGCCGAGGAATATAAGCTTCATTATTTCAAGCGTTTCCCCGCGGTTTTCGTGTGGCTTCCAGCCCGCGTTCGGCCCGACATTCGCCGTGCGGGAGTATTCAAAAATATCGTCCGCGTCATCTTCTTTTATGGGACGAAGGATCAGTCTTTCGGTTTCAAGCGTCACTGCAATCTCCTTTCTAATGCTCGTCCGGTCTTAATAAGGCGTACATGCAGTAGTCAAAGACCGTGCCATTTTTGAATACCCCATTTTT
>JBFWIW010000115.1:0-4352 GCA_050253535.1 Oscillospiraceae bacterium | reverse complement strand
TCCGGGTTTTTGTTGTTCTTTTTCATATCCTGCACCACCTTAACTCCAGCGTCTTTTCTGAACTGACTGGACCGTTAGAAAAACAAACATAGCGGCGAGCGACAGATAGAGAAAAATACCGCCCAGATCAAATGAATTGTATCGTGTAAAATTCTGAAGCATTCCCATGCAGGAGAAAGCGCCCAGAATAGTGTTAATAAGACCGGAGAACATGCTTGATTTTGCTACATAGCAGATGACGATGATAATGCCGCCCACAAGGCCGGTTATTATCGAGACAAATTGGTTGTGGGAAATAGCTGAAAATACAAGTGCGATAATTATAATAATCGCGAGAAGCCCTATAAGGGATGCCGCGGAAGTGGTGGGTATCCGTTTCACCAGATCGTCCCAAAAGTATATTAAGAGGAGAGCCACCATCGAGCCGACTGCGGCGATGATCTGGTTTTCGGTGAGGGAAGAGATAAACATGCCGATCGCCACGAAAAGCGCGCCCATACACAGCATCGCAAATATTGCCAGATAGTCGCCGAGGATATATGATGTCTGTCCGACGGCCGCAATGATAATGGGGCAAAAGCAGCTTATAATAAGCGGAATAATATAAATGGTCATCATGGAGAGATATTTGCCCATTATAACGCTTGTAACGGAAACGGGGTAGGTGAGGAGCATCTGGTCAGTTTTTGCTTTTTTCTCCTCGGCAATCGATTTCATAGTGAGTATAGGAATTGCTAAAATAAGGATGGAAGCAACGCTCTCAATAGTATAGGCAAAATAGGGATAACCCAATTCCAGGTTATTGGCACTGAAAAACAGGCCGACAAAAACCGTCATGGCGGCTATAAAGACATAGCCGATCATCGAAGAAAAATACGAGCGGAGCTCGCGCTTATATACTGCGGTCATGCTTTTTCATCCTCCTTTTCGGGATCTTTATCGGGGGAATCCACGGCAGCTTCCGTATTGTCCGCGTGCTTGTGGGTGTCGTTTTCCGCGGTATCCTTTGCGGCTTTAATCTTGCGCTTGACTGTCTTTTTTTTCGCGCGTGTCAATTCGAGGAAGATATGCTCAAGAGAGAATTCGGTTGATTTCAGCATTAAGAGCGGCAATTCGGCCTTATTGCAGGCGTTGTAGACATCTTCTCTGAGATCAACACCCTTTTTGAGTTTTAGCCTTACCGAGATCTCGCCGGGGTTAGAGTTGCCTATCTTCTCATATCCGATAACACCGGGCAGAACGGTGAAAATCGACTTGACGTGGTCATCGCTCTTGCTCTTTACGGTTAGCTCGAGAGAGGCGGAGCCAAGGCTGGCCTCCAGCTCTTCGGGAGTGCCGTTAGCGACGAGTTTACCCTGACTAATAATGAGTATCTGGTCACAGATCTCCTGTACCTCGGCAAGGATATGGGAACTCAGAATGACAGTGTGATCCTTGGCAAGCTCGCGTATGAGGTTTCGCACCTCGATTATCTGGTTCGGGTCAAGACCGACGGTGGGCTCGTCCAGTATAATGACATCCGGTAACCCCATTATTGCCTGAGCCAGGCCTACGCGCTGGCGGTAGCCCTTTGACAGGTTGGCGATAAGGCGGTTCGACATCTCCTCAATGCGTGTGAGTGCCACAACCTTATCTATCTCGGCGTTCCTGCTGGCTTTAGGAATTTTCTTAAGCTCCGCCGCAAACTTCAGATATTCTCTTACGGTCATGTCGGCATAGAGAGGGGGATTTTCGGGGAGATAACCGATACATCGTTTTGCCTCTTCCGGTTCCTCAAGAATATCGTGCCCGTTTACAGTGACGCTTCCGTCCGTGGGTCCGAGATAACCGGTAATGATATTCATGGTCGTTGATTTGCCCGCTCCGTTGGGGCCAAGAAAACCATAGATCCTGCCTTTTTCAATGGTGAAGCTTATGTGGTCGACAGCCGTGTTGTCGCCATATTGTTTCACCAGATTGCGCACTTCAATCAACTGCGATTCCTCCTTCAAGAGTCTGCATAATTTGCTTGGTTAATTACGGCGGCCTGCCGTTAGTATATTGTACATAGATTATTGCGCAAAATGGGATTTTGTTTTTAGTATTAGGCTTGAGTATAATCGTAGAAACTTAACAATTTAAAAACAAAATGTTAATTCTGTGTGAACTGTTTGGCAGTATTTGTCCGTCCTGGACCCGACAGCGGATTCAGGGGAAATCCCCAGAATTCTTGGGAAATTTCGCATAGTGTTTCCTCGCGCCAATGAGCGCCGCAAACTTTATTGTAACACATATTTAATAATTTGAAAAGAGGGACAATTATCCCCGACCCGACAAGCTTTGAAAGGAAAACGTATGGGTAAAAGAGAAGATTTCAGCCACACGCTTTTTGCATGTTACCTGGGATTGTGCACTCAGGCAATAGTGAATAATTTTGCTCCGCTTCTTTTTCTGACGTTTCGGAAAACCTTTGGGATATCGCTTGAAAAAATAGCGCTTCTCATTACTGTAAACTTTGTGGTGCAGCTCCTTATTGATCTTGTCTCCGCCCGTTATGTCGATAAGGCAGGTTACAGGGCATCCATTGTGACCGCGCACATATTCTCGGCGGCGGGGCTCCTGGGACTCGGCATACTTCCGGGGCTGTTTAAAGACGCCTATTTCGGGCTTGTCCTTGCAACAGTGCTTTATGCCATAGGCGGCGGGATAATTGAGGTCCTGGTGAGCCCGATAGTTGAGGGCTGCCCAACAGAGAAAAAATCGGCAAATATGAGCCTGCTGCATGCCTTTTACTGCTGGGGCTATGTGTTTGTAATTCTTGCCTCCACTTTATTTTTTGTGCTTGCAGGCGTGGAAAAATGGAGATTCCTGACCTGCCTATGGGCCTTGGTTCCGATTTTCAACGCATTCTACTTTACACGTGTGCCGATATCTAAACCCGTTCCCGACGACGAAAAAATGTCCGCAAAAAATCTTGTGGGTTCCAGAATGTTCTGGGTATTCGCCATAGTCATGCTCTGTTCGGGAGCTTCGGAACAATCTATGAGTCAGTGGGCGTCGGCTTTTGCCGAGGCGGGCATTGGCATATCCAAGACTATGGGCGACCTCATGGGACCCTGCCTGTTTGCTGCAATGATGGGCGCCTCGCGCCTTCTCTACGCCAGGCTATCAGAGAAGTTGGACCTGCGGAAATATATGCTGGGAAGCTGTATTCTCTGTATAGTCGGATATCTCACGGCCTCACTCTCTCCGTTTCCAATACTTTCGCTTTTAGGCTGCGCCCTTGTGGGCTTTTCCGTTGCTATCTTCTGGCCGGGGACAATTAGTCTGGCCTCAGGCGAGTGCCCGAGGGGTGGGACGGCGATGTTTGCGCTTCTGGCCTTAATGGGGGACCTCGGCTGCTCCACGGGGCCGCTTGTAGTGGGGATGGTGTCGGGCGCGGGAGGTGACGACCTGAAAAAAGGGCTCATTACCGCAGCCGTTTTCCCGATAGTCCTCTTCTTCGGAATAGTTTTTCGAAAAAATGGGCCGGTCAGGTGATGCCAAAAAACGCTTTGCCGTTTTCGGCAGTCAGACGGCCCACGTCCTGCGCCGTCATGCCACGGAGCTTACCGATGGCCTCGGCTATATACGGCAGGTTTCTCGAGTCGTTTCTCTGTCCGCGCACCGGAACCGGCGCGAGATAGGGGGAATCCGTCTCTATCATGAGCCGGTCGAGCGGCATGTTGGATACAACTTCGAGCGCTTTCTTCGCGTTTTTAAATGTGACAGCGCCGGTGAAAGAGAGGTACCAGCCCATAGCGAGTATTGTCTTTGCCGTCTCCCAGCTCCCGGAATAGCAGTGGTAGACGCCCAAGACATCGGGAAAGCTGCGGACGATATCAAGGCAGTCCTGGCATGCCTCGCGCTCATGGATAATTACAGGCAGCTTAACCCTCTGCGCAAGCGCCATCTGCAGCCGCAGGCACTCGCGCTGAGTTTCACGCGGAGAAAGATCGTAATGATAGTCGAGGCCGATCTCGCCGACGGCCACGACCTTGGGATGGCGGGTTAGGACTTCTATATCGGAGAGCCCCTCGTCGGTCATACTGCTCACCTCATGCGGGTGCCAGCCGACGGCGGCGTAGATGTGTGGGAATTTTTCAGATAGCGCGACAGCCGTCCTTGCCGAGCTGAGGTCGGTCGCCGGATCAACTATGAGACCGACACCATACTCCGGCAGCAACGTGAGGAGAGATTCGCGGTCACTGTCGAACTGCTCATCGTCATAATGCGCGTGAGTATCGAACCAGAATATTATAATGCGCCCCTTTCATTTTTTAAATATGATTGAAAATGTGGAATATAAGAAAAATATCTTGCAAAAGCATAGG
>JBFWIW010000114.1:0-4367 GCA_050253535.1 Oscillospiraceae bacterium | reverse complement strand
ATTTCACAAACAAGGCCTAGGGGAAAGGAACGTTTTACATAAAAGCTGAAAGTATTTGATTCGGTACAGCGAAAAACACTCTCCTGATACGCTCCGTTCAATATTGCATTTCTAAAAAAGCAGATTATGAAACAGTATACCACCGCCTCTTGCCGGTTGCAATCTGTTTGTCGAAAACTTGAAGTCCTGAAAAGGGCACCAAGTCATTTTGTCGAAAACCGATATTTTGACGAAAGCGGGCTTTCGGCTTGGCGGAGTTCATAAAAAAGGCTTCCGCCGCACATGTCGCCGGAAGCCTCGAAAATTTTATTGCATGGTGAATAGGTGAAAACTGCAGCCCGGAATTTTTGGAAGACAGGCATGATATAACAATCACATCAAATAAATGCCTGACGTCATAGCAGCTTGTTATTCATCCTTTTCGGTTACCGGCTACAGGTGGGAGAGACGTGTATCTTTAGACTGCAAAGCATTCCGCCCCAAAGACTTTTAGGTGGGTGTGACGGGGCCCCATTTTGGATTCCCGTGCTAATCGCTTACACATAAACGGGCCGCGAGACGTCTAAATTATTCCTTGTTGCAGTGGCACTTCGGCGTGCCAAACTCAGCGAGACATTTTTCATCTACGCGAAAGATCTCCCACTCGTCGATCTTATTCGCACCCATGGATGTATAGAAGTCCTGTGCGCGCGTGTTCCAGTCCAGGCAGGTCCATTCTAGACGGCCGCATCCCTCTTCGCTTGCGGTGCGGGCGACGAGCTGGAGCATCCATGTTCCTATACCGCTTCCCCTGTAATCGGGACGGATAAAGATATCCTCGATATAAATACCCTTTTTGCCTTTAAAAGTAGAAATGTTATAAAAGTACAGGCAATATCCGGCCGGTCTGCCGTCCCACTTGGCTATGAGGCCGTGCCCGACCTTTTCATTAAAAATCAGATTTTCTATGTCGGCCGCCGTGACGGTGACCTGATCTTCGAGGTGCTCGAAAACGGCGAGTTCCCGTATCATTTCAGCTATAAAGGCGCAGTCTTCCCGCGCTGCCGCTTTTATTGTAACCATATGAAAGTTCCTTTCTTTTTATATGAAGGGCGGATATATTCTAACACAGGAAGGTCATAATTTAAAGCCTGAAAATTCGAAATAAGGGCATTTTTGCAAAATTGCAGCCGCGGACCTGGTTGAATCAGGGCCTTTTGCAGTATTCGTCCTATAAGCGTCGGTGTCGTGCTGCAAAAAAATGGTATTAAACAGAAATAAATTTAGCGAAATAACCATTGTAAACCAGGGATGTTTTTGCTAAAATAGAGGTCGACTAAAGTCGACATAATCTTCCCTGATAAAAATAAGGAGTACATATGCTGAAGAGAATATTCAGAAGGGCATCGTGCGCCCTGCTGGCGGTATTGGTGCTGCCGGTGTCTGCGTTTGCAGCGCTGTATGGCGCGGGAGACGCGGTATATACAAATTCGAGCGAGCTGGTCTCCGGCTTTACATATACCAATACGATCTCATATAACCTGTCCGGTCAGCGTGAGGAGAGCTTTATGCTCAATCTTACGCAGGACTCGGAAGTGTACCCCATAATAATGGCCTGCGACACTATTTATGGCGGCATGACCGTTTCAAGAATCGTCGCTTATGCTGAGAGCCTCGGTTATAATGTTCTGGCTGCAGTTAACACCGATCTCTTTTCGACTGTGACGAAGGTGCCTCTCGGCGTTGTCATCGAGGACGGGCGGTTCAAATCGAGTCCCGAAGGTGCTCCCGCTTTATGCTTTGCCGAGGACGGCACGGTTTTTGTTTCTGAATCTCCCGAAGTTACCATAACGCTTACAAATCAGGGGGCTGCGGTATCGGCTGATGAAAGCGGCAGCGGGGATATATCCGAAACTGCTGAGGCGGGCGATACAGAGGAATCGACGGATAATTCCAAGGCCGAAACAGAGACTTCAGAGCAGAGCGAAGAGACTGGAGAGGCTGCTGCGACGGAAGACGGCGCAGAAAACGCGGGAAAGACTGTGACGCTCACCCACTTCAACAAGGCCAGAAACGACGCGGGGGGACTGTACCTGCTTGACTCGAGCTTTTCCACTGTTTCGACCCGTACAACCACGGACGGGTGGATGGTTCGCCTTAAAATACTTGACGGCACCATTTCGGTCTCGGGGGAAATGACGCTCGAGGTCACGGAGCTCTATGAGGGGACGGAAGCCCAACCTATTGGAGACGGATACTTGATCCTCACCGCGGGGACATTGGGCGGCCATATAGAAGAATTTTCAAAATTTGCAGTCGGCGATATTGTTACGCTTGAGACGACATGCGGTGATGAGAAGCTTGCGGATGCCAAATGGGCCACCGGCGCAGCAGATATTCTGGCTAAGAACGGGAAGCTTACGGATGCGGTGAATGAGAGCAACACGCTATACCCGAAAAACCCGAGGACGGCGCTAGGCATTAAAGATGACGGCACAATAGTCACATATGTCATTGACGGCCGCAGTGAGCCATATTCGAATGGACTTACATATACACAACTAGTAAACGAGCTTTTGAGCATGGGCTGCACCACCGTCGTTAATCTCGACGGCGGCGGCTCGTCGGCAATGAGCGTGCGGCTTCCGGGGCAGACGACGGCGAAGACTGTGAACTCACCGTCGGACGGGAGCGAGAGAGGCTGCTCGACATATATGCTTTATGTGACAGATTCATTATCAGACGGTGAGGCAAAATCGATCTACCTGGAAAACGACGGCGCATTTGTGCTCTCGGGTTCGGCTGTGGAGCTTACCTATCTCGCAACCGACGCGGGATATAAGACAATGACGGCACCGGCGGGCATCACCGCGGAGTCCTCCGGGCTTGGTACGGTTGACGGCGACACGTATACCGCCGGAGATGCTGCGGGAACCGATACAATAACCCTCTCAACCCGGACTGTTTTCGGTTCCGGAAGCCTGCATATAATAACTTCGCCTGATGCAATTTCAGTTAAAAACGCGGCAACAAATGAGACAGTTACCACCCTTACGCTTGAGCGGGGGGAGCAGGTACAGCTTTCACCATCATGTACATATCTGTCAAGGAATGTTCTGTCTTCAGATGGCGCGTACACTTATGCCGTGTCCGGCGACATAGGAACTATTTCAGAAGAAGGAATCTTCACGGCGGGGGATTTCTCCGACAGGGCTGGCACAATCACAGTTTCGGCCGGCACGACAACATATACGATAAACGTTTCCATCCCGGCGGTATTGGAGGATGTTGAAGGCCACTGGTCACGCGATTACGTTCTCGCGCTGTCGGATGCGGGCATCGTCAAAGGTACAACGGCGACTACTTTCGAACCTGACCGCGAGATAAAGCGCGGCGACTTCATCCTCATGCTCTACAGGGCGGCGGGCCAGCCTGTAGTTGAAACGGCCGCAACGTTCACTGACGTTCCGGCGGAGGCCTATTATAATGCCGCCATTTCATGGGCGGAGGTTCAGGGAATAGCTAAGGGTACCGGCGAGGGCGTGTTCGAGCCGGAAAAGACGCTCTCCAGACAGCAGGCGTTCACCTTCGTTGTAAGGGCGCTGGGGCTGCTCGGTATAGAGTACACGGAGGGAACGGCGGAGGATCTAGCGGCGTTCTCCGATACGGACAGTATAGCTGAGTACGCGGTTGTCCCGACGGCAACACTCTTTAATATGGGCATTGTCGGCGGCTCGGACGGTATGCTGAGCCCCGAGTCGAACCTCACGCGCGGACAGATGGCAAAGGTACTCAGCATGGTGCTGGGACTCTGCTAAATGAAGAATATGTTTTTTCGGCTTGTTTGACAAAAGGTTTGATGATTGATCAAGCAGCATTCATGTGACGCTGCCGGTTTAGTATAAACATAGTGCGGCTCAGGGGCTAATGTCCCTGAGCCGCTCAGACTGTCAAAGAAGTCCCGTTTACCAGTTCCTCGTCCTTTCGCCGTGCGAAAGAATTTTTAAAAATTGCATTGCGTATGCGTGATCGATTTTTGAAAATTGTGCAATCACAAGGCTCCCGGCGACATGCGCGGCGGAAGCCTTACCTTGCGAGGCGCCGCAGCGCCGAGAACTATCTCTCGTTTTTGTCGAAAAACATAGTTTTTCGACAAGCTGTGCGGCTCAGGGGCTAATGTCCCTGAGCCGCTTATTAAAGAGAGACCGCGAAATACGGTTTCTCATTGCCGAAAAGAGCAGAGTAAAAACTAGTTCAGAAAGTATACGCCAATGTTCAGGTAGAGCGCAAATGTAGTCCAGATGAGGTATGGCAGGAAGAGGTATCCCGCTTTTGGCACGATTTTGTAAAACCGTTTTGTGAGAAGCGCGACAAGCAACCACAGGATA
>JBFWIW010000113.1:0-4443 GCA_050253535.1 Oscillospiraceae bacterium | reverse complement strand
ATCGGTACCGGGCCCCTGACTATAGTCCTCACGACTCTGAGGTTTCCATCCGGGTCGGACTTCACGCGCCAGTCAACCATCATTATGCTCCCTTTGAAGATTTCAATGCCGGTTATGCCCTTGGTTCGGACACAGCTCCCGGTATTGAAATAGGGCGTATTGCCGGGTTCTGAGAATTTTGGCCTGTGTGTATGACCGCAGATGAGCATTATTTTGTTTTTCCTGATCCAGTTTTTGTATTTGACTTCTATTTTTGTACGCTTATACAACTTTTTCGCCGGGCTTGTCGGATTTTGAAAACCAACGACGTGTATGAACCGCCAGAAATACCGCATCATGAGCATTGACATTACCCATAGCTGATCGTTCATAAGGTCGCCCTGATGCCCGTGGACCGCCAATATCTCCAAGCCGGTGGCTCTGTCCTTCAGTACCAGCGACTCCTGCGGCGATATGCCGTTAAAAAGATCGAGTGTATCCTGGCAATAATCATCATAATAATTGTAGTAATTTTTCCTCACGTAATTTTTAGACTTCAAATAGATATTATGGTTGCCGTAGAGTAATATGAGCCTGTTATCGTTATAGAACTTTTTCATGCTAAGAAAGACGTCGCTGTGCGAGAGTCTTATGTCCTTGAAATCGGAGTATTCCCAGAGTTCGTCTCCGTCGCCGACTTCCACATAGACATAGCTGTTGTTGTAATAATAATCCAGTGCATGTACAAGGACGTTCTGATTTCTTGTGAACTCGTCGGAAGCGCTGTCGTCGCCTCTGTGACAGTCGCTGAAAAATATATACCTCGAATTTTCATCTAAGTATTTCACTTCAGCCTTTTTATAAGCATCCGTCAGTCTTTTATCGGTAAACATCTTATTCACTCCAAGCATAAACCTTAAACACTTGCCGCAATAACATAATTTATATGATTGTATATTTTTTATATTATCTGACTTTTGCAGCAAAATATATACGAACGCAAAAAAGCGCACTGCACCGGCGGGTTCAGCGCGCTTTTTAATATTCCCTTTAATATCAGGCCATAGCCCTGCATTCGCCGGCGCATGCCCGGCACTCGTTTGCGCATTTTACGCAGTGATCGTCGGTAAACATGGCGCATTCGGAAGCGCACTTTTCGCATACAGCGGCACAAAGACTGCAGACGTCTTTTGAAAACTGTGAATCTCTTGCCATCGTGCATCCTGCTAAGCTGCATATGCCGGCACAATCCACCAGCGTGCTTATGCAGGATTTTCTGGCCTGAACGTCCGGTTCGCTCAGGCACAAAGTGAAGCATTCGTCACAGGCCTGCCCGCATTTTTTGCATGCGTCAATGCATTTCTGATATTTAGTCGTTAAATTTGATACCATTCCCATAATATTTCCTTTCATTTAGTGCTTTTAAACGCGCCTTTAGTATTCTTCAAAAAATATATTTTATAAGCCGTATCACATATTTGCCCTGTATTTTTTAATCGCATATCATTTTTATTCAGGAATGATCTACACAGTCTTCCGGCTCCTTATCAAAACGTATACCTTTAAACACCGGCTGGCGCATGGAGCCGGAGGAGGTCTTCATCATATATTTTACCGTGCATACGAGCGAGGGTGTGAGCCATATGGCATCAGCATTACCGCTGGTAGGTTCCCTAAACGGCGGATGCTCCAGCTTTTGCGCTTCAGACATCAGGCGGAAGTCTTCTGTAGATATGCCGAGAGTAACATGGCCCTTATAAATCAGTTCTTTTTCATGATACTGGCCCAAAACAACACTGGTTACGCCTTTTTCCTTTTTGATATATCCGCACACGACAAAGTCATCATCCCGCAGATTTTTGATCTTTATCCAGTCCTTCGTCCTCTTGTCAAAGGTATATTTGCTGTCCTTGTGCTTGGCGACGATACCCTCCAGATCCTGCTGTGCGGCAAGGTTATAATAACCGATGCCCTGCTTTTCTATATAGCGGGAGACGGCGAGTCGCTCATTTTCGGTGATAACGCCTTCCAAAAGCTTTTTGCGCTTCATAAGGGGCAGGGAAGTTATATCGCGGTTCTCGTAATAGAGAATATCGAAAGCGATAAAACTGGCGGGATGCTTTGCTGCCTGCAGCCGGATCTTGAAATCATTTACGGTCAGCGAGCGCCTTTGTAACTCAAAAAAATTTGGTTTTCCGTCGACAATGACTGCAAGTTCGCCGTCCAGAATGCAGCGCACTTTGACCTGCCGGTGTATTTCCGAGAGCTCCGGCACTTTAGGGAGCATTTTCATATTCCGCTTATTGCGAAGATCAGTTCCGAAGGCGGGATCCAGATAGGCGAGGCAGCGTTCACCGTCGAGCTTGAGCTCGAAGATGTAATTCTCGCTGTCGAAGGCCTCTTTCATCTCGCCTATAAGCATAGGCTTAATAGCCCTTTCTTCGAACAAATCCGTCATGCCGGCTGCATCTCTTTTTCGTTTTTATTCTGCTCGATACTGGCTTTGAGCGCGTCCATGAGATTTATGACATTGCCGGATTTTTCAGGCTGCGCCGCGACGACGTCGCGTCCGGCGATTTTGGTTTCTATGAGCTCTTTGAGTTTGGCCTGATATTCGTCTTTGTATAACGCAGGCTCAAACGGCGTGTCCATCGAATTTATAAGCGTTTTCGCCATGTTAAGCTCCGGCTCGGATAGTTCGGGCCTGTTATATGACTTCGGCAGATCTTTTATATCGTCGGCATAGAACATGGTGGAGATCAGCATGCCGTCCTCTCTCGGGATAATGGCCATAAGTGTGTCCTTTGTACCCAATACGGTTTTGCCGACGGCAATCTTCTGCACGGCCATAAGAGCGGTGCGCAAAAGTTCAAAGGCCTTTTCGCCGCCCGGCTCCGGGACGGCCTGATAGGTCTTGTCGTAGTAGACAGGGGATATCTGGTTCAGGCTGGCAAAGTGCAGAATCTGGATGGACTTCTCCTTTTCAGTTTTGATTTTTTCGATTTCCTCATCGGTAATGACGACATAACGGTCCTTGTCGTATTCGTATCCTTTCACAATATCGCCGGGCGTTATCTCTTCGCCGCAGTGGGCGCAGGTCTTTTTGTACCTGATACGGCTTTGATCTTCCCTGTGGAGCTGATTGAGATGGATATCATTATCCTGCGTGGCCGTATACATGGCGACGGGTATGGCGACAAGGCCGAACGAGATTACCGATCTGTGCGAAACTGCCATATTAACCTCCCGTGCGCCGGAGCGGTGAGAAGAAGTGACATTTTATTAATATGCGATTTTTCACACTAACCTCACATGTGCCGGGGCGCACAAATTATTTTTAGCTTAGTATCTCTCATTCAGCATAAATAAATGATAATTATTAAGCGGTGGAGGCAGACTAGCATAAATAAATTAATTAACGAGGACTCTGCACATGGAAAAAATTAAACTCTGGAAGCTGTATTCCGGCGTGTTAAAAAAACATACGGAAGAAGACGCCGAAAACTTAATAATTTCAGGAACGCCCCGGACCACGCCGAATATCGAAGACATCCCTCCCGAGCTCCCGAAGCCGTGGCTTTTCGCCCGGGTGCTGCTCCTGTCGCTCGCTGCGTTTGCGGGTTTTTATATTGGAATGCTATATTTTGAAAATATGAATTTCCTGCCAGGTCTTATTATGTTCGGTTCGGTCGTCACTCCGATTTCGCTGCTTGTTTTTTTCTGGGAAATAAATATTGTACAGAATATCTCCGTGTATAAACTGACTTTATTTTTTGTTAAGGGCAGTGTCGTTTCCCTGCTCTGCACCGTCATATTATATGCTGTTCTGGACGGCGAGCTGTCGCCGATTTTGGTCGGATTTATAGAGGAAACGGCAAAAGTGCTGACAATTATTATCCTGATGGGCAGGAAAAACTATAAATATATGCTCAACGGTATGCTTATAGGCGCCGCGGTAGGTACCGGATTTGCCGTTTTCGAGAGTGCGGCATATATTTTAATGACGGCCAAATACGGTATACCCACTATGCTGAACACAATATTCTGGAGAGCGGTTTTCGCA
Organism: Oscillospiraceae bacterium; assembly: GCA_050253535.1. GTDB lineage: Bacteria > Bacillota > Clostridia > Oscillospirales > Oscillospiraceae > JBFWIW01. Next base: position 401 of record JBFWIW010000113.1, on the reverse strand, counting down.
CCGGGAGGCCATATAGCGTGGGCGTCCCTCACCGGCACCGCCCTAATATGGGTCAAGGGCGACCGCCCGCTCCATATTTCGCTGCTGTTTGACAAGAGATTCCTCGGAATGTATATTTTGGTTGTATTGATGCATACCATGTGGGATACCGAGATACCGCATCCGCTGGTGCTTGGTGTCCCGGTTCTGCCTGTTTCACTCACAATAATATCGTGGGTGATCTTGTTTGCCGTGATAAAACGAGGGTTCAGACAGGTCATCAATATTGCGCAGGACACACAAACGGAATAAGCGCGTCAATGCAAAAATAGAGGAGCCGCCTGAGTAACTGTTAAGCCACTTTTTAGTGGGTTAACAGTATTGCGGCGTCCTGCAGAAAAGAACGTGGTGGTGATGCTTAA
>JBFWIW010000112.1:0-4705 GCA_050253535.1 Oscillospiraceae bacterium | reverse complement strand
GGCTGGCTAATCCGTATACTGACCCAAACGACAAAGAGGCAAAAAAGAAGATCGCTTTGCTCGCCAAAGAGTGTACTAAGGCGTTCAAAGACAAGTTTGGCTCGCTTACTTGCCGTGACCTCAAAAAAAATAACACTCCCGGCAGTGACTGTGCGGATTATATCCGTTTTGCAGCCGAGTTTGCGGAAAAAAAGATAAAGGAAACGGAAGATTGCAAATGACACTTTTTGATGAACTTATGGCAAGAGGGTTAATCGCCCAGATGACGGATGAAAAAGAGATAAAGGAGCTTATCAATAACGGCAAGGCGACGTTTTATATAGGGTTTGATCCGACTGCGGACTCCCTGCATGTCGGCCACTTTATGGCGCTGTGCCTGATGAAGCGCATGCAGATGGCGGGCAACCGCCCCATCGTCCTAATAGGCGGAGGCACGGGCATGGTGGGCGACCCCTCGGGCAGATCAGACCTCCGGCAGGTGCTGACTTCAGAGATCGTATGCCACAACTGCGACTGTTTCAAAAAGCAGATGTCTAAATTTATTGACTTTTCAGACGGCAAGGCGATCATTGTCAATAATGCCGACTGGCTCTTAAAGCTCAACTATGTAGAATTCCTGCGCGATGTGGGGGCGTATTTCTCCGTAAATAACATGCTGAGAGCCGAGTGTTACAAGCAAAGAATGGAAAAGGGGCTCTCCTTCCTTGAGTTCAACTATATGATAATGCAGAGCTATGATTTCTACGCTCTGTTCAAAAAATATGGTTGTAACATGCAGTTCGGCGGGGATGACCAGTGGTCAAACATGCTGGGCGGCACGGAGCTCATTCGCAGGAAGCTGGGGAAGGACGCGTATGCCATGACGATAACGCTGCTCCTCAACTCCGAAGGTAAAAAAATGGGCAAGACTCAGTCGGGAGCCATTTGGCTCGATCCTAATAAGACGAGCCCATATGAGTTCTATCAGTACTGGCGCAACGTGAGCGACGCGGACGTCATAAAGTGCATGAAGCTTTTGACCTTCCTTCCGATTGAGGAGATACTCGAGATCGAGAAGTGGGACGGATGCCGTATAAACGAGGCAAAAGAGATACTGGCCTTTGAGCTGACTAAGCTCGTACATGACGAAGAGGCGGCCGTAAAAGCGCAGGAGACGGCGCGGGCGCTCTTTTCCCCCTGCGGTTCGGCCGACTGCATGCCGACAACGGCGTTATCCGAGGCAGACCTTACGGATGGAGCGATAGATATACTGGCAGTTCTCTTGAAGAGCGGACTCTGCCCCTCTAAATCAGAGGCGAGACGAGCCGTGGAACAGGGCGGCGTTGAAGCCTGCGGCGAAAAGGTGACGAGCTTTACGAAGCGCTTTCCTTGCGCGGACCTTTTGGGAGACGGTGTCATAATAAAGCGCGGAAAGAAAAATTTCAGAAGAGTTATACTGAAGTAAAGCTTGCAAAAAATTATTTTTCGGCAAAAACAGGAATGGGTTCGAGGCTCTGCGGAACCTGGACGGATAATTCTGCTGCCGCGCATGCCGCGGGAAAAATTGTAGTCGTACTTTTAGAAATCGGTTATGTGCTCACGATGCGATTTTAAAGTTTCTTTCGCATGGCGAAAGGACGAGGAGACGGTAAGCTGTTTTTGACATTATGATTATTAGCATGGCAGCCAGCTGCCATGCTAATAATATATGGATACGAGAGGATAGAAAAATGAGCCTTTTTGAGATCATGGGGCCGATAATGGTGGGCCCTTCAAGTTCACATACGGCTGGGGCTGTCAGGATAGGCGCAATGGCAAGGCGGCTTCTGGACGACAAGCCGATAAGAGCAAACATCTTTCTTCACGGTTCATTTGCGGCGACCGGCGTTGGCCACGGCACAAAACAGGCGCTAATAGCCGGCCTCCTCGGAATGAAACCCGATGACGAACGTATACCTCGAAGCTTTGAGCTGACGGAGGAGGCGGGGCTCAGTTTCACATTCGATACAAAAGAGCTGCGCGGCGCTCATCCGAACTCCGTACTTATCCACCTGCTGGGAAAGGAAGGAACGCAGATATCCATGGAGGCGGCTTCCCTTGGCGGCGGCAGGATATCCATAAACAAGCTTGACGGTGTGGAGGTGGAGTTTTCCGGCGATTACAACACGCTTGTTGTCTACAACGAGGACAGACCCGGATGCGTGGTATCCGTGGCCGAATTACTCGCGAAGGACGCAGTGAACATTGCCGATATGACACTTTTCCGCGAAAGGAGAGGCGGCAGAGCGGTTATGATAATAGAGACAGATCAGACGATACCGGAGAAAGCCGTCTTAGCCATCCGTACGGTTCCCGGGATAATAAAGGTCACCTGCTGCAACAGGGAGGATATATAATATCAAAAAAGCGATCAGAGCTTCTTCGATAGACAGTTGTATGACGTCTGCTCGGCCGCGGCCGTTATGAGCGGTGTTATTTCAGCCGCGCATGTTGCCGGAAATGACGGATTTTATTTTATTTCCGCCGTGAGCGGCAGAAACCCTGCGAGGCTTTTGTAAAATTTCAGTTGCGCGCAGGCCTAAATGGAGGTATATATGTCACTTATCTCTCTTGAAGAAATAATAATGAAAACCAGGACAGAAAGCGTGCCGTTCTGGCGGGTCGTCTTGTCGGACGATATGGAAGACAGGATGGTTTCTGAGGAGCATTCGATATCCGAAATGAGAAGGACATGGAACGCAATGCTAGCGGCATCCGGAAATTACGACGGGACTCTGCGCTCAATGAGCGGATTATCCGGCGGAGACGGCGCGAGATATGATGAGTACGCCTCCGCCGGGGATACCATCTGCGGAAAGTTTATGAGCGAGGTACTAGCGGAAGCGCTAAAAATGACCGAGTCCAACGCCTGCATGAAGCGTATTGTCGCTGCGCCTACGGCGGGTTCCAGCGGGGTTATACCGGCGGTGCTCGTCCCGCTCTGGCGGACGGGCGGGTATACCGAACAGCAAATGATAGAGGCCCTTTATACGGCGGGAGGTATTGGATCCGTAATAGCACAAAGGGCGTCAATCTCGGGGGCTGCCGGCGGATGCCAGGCTGAGGTTGGATCTGCCGCCGCAATGGCCGCGGGAGCACTGGTCTGCCTCAAAGGGGGAGACGGAGATAAAACTGCGCATGCGGTCGCCATGGCGCTTAATAACCTAATGGGGCTAATATGCGATCCCGTCGCGGGTTTTGTTGAGGTACCCTGTATAAAAAGGAACGTCGCAGGGGCGTTTGTGGCAGTCTCGTCTGCTGATATGGCGCTTGCGGGGATAAAAAGCCGCATACCACCGGACGAGGTTATCGATACGATGGGCGTTGTAGGCGCTGAAATGCCACTCAAATTTCGAGAGACGGCAACCGGCGGAATTGCGGGAACGCCCACAGCATTGGAAATAAAGCGCACTCTGGAGCAGCACGGCCTTGTAAGCGTGATCTGATGGCGGGGGAGGGAGGAGAAAATGCCTGATCTTGACACCAGTGTTCAGTATATAAAAGGTGTGGGTGAAGCCCGCGCCAAGGCGCTTAAAAAGTTGGGTATAGAGACGCTTTCCGACCTCGTCTCATATTTTCCCCGGGCATATGAGGACAGGACGGCTTTTAAAACAATAGAGGAACTCGCGCCGGGAGAAGCCGTCTGCGTCCGCGCGATGGTTGGTACACAGCCCAGACTTTCACATATAAGAAAGGGGCTCGACCTTGTCAAATTCCGGGCCGTCGATGAGACGGGGTCCATGGAAGTCACATTTTTTAATCAGAGCTATCTGGCTTCGGGAATAAAGACCGGAGAAAATTATGTTTTTTTCGGCAGGATCGGCGGCAGTCCGAACCGTCCGGAGATGACGAACCCGGTCCTCGAACCTGAGGAAAAAGCGGGTTCGGCAATCGGCCGGATAATGCCCGTTTACAGGCTGACCGCGGGTATCTCGCAGTCTGTTCTGGCAAAGGCCGTGCGTCACGGACTCGACGCCTGTGGTGAAATTCTGCCCGACCCTCTGCCAGCCGGCGTTCGGATGAAACATAATCTCGCCCAGTCCCGCTTTTCATATGAGAATGTCCATTTTCCGGCCAGCTTCGAGGTACTTGAGATCGCGAGGCGGCGGCTCATATTCGAGGAGCTCTTTGTCCTCACATGTTCGATGGCGATGATTCGCCGTAGCCGGGTGAAGCATAAAGGCCTTGCGCTGAAAAAACAGGATATAGAAGAGTTTTACTCTGTTTTGCCTTTTGTGCCGACAAACGCACAGAAGCGGGCGATAGACGACGCGGTCTCGGATATGTGCGGAGATAAACCCATGAGCCGGCTGATACAGGGAGACGTCGGTTCCGGCAAGACAGTTGTGTCTGCGGCCTGCGCCTGGTATGCCGCGAAAAACGGGTATCAGGCGGCCATTATGGCACCCACTGAAATTCTTGCGCAACAGCATTTCGAGACATTTTCACAGCTTTTCTCACCGCTTGATATAAAGGTTGAGCTTTTGAAGGGCGGTATGACAGCGAAGGAAAAGCGCGAAGTCCTGGGGAAGCTGGAGTCCGGAGCGGCTAGTGTTATAATAGGCACACACGCCATAATATCGGATTCGGTGAAATTTTCAAATCTCGGTCTTGTCGTTGCGGATGAGCAGCACCGCTTTGGTGTGGCGCAGCGTTCGGCCCTCTCGTCGAAGGGTGAAAAAAGCCA
>JBFWIW010000111.1:0-4713 GCA_050253535.1 Oscillospiraceae bacterium | reverse complement strand
TCTATGCCGGCCCAGGCGAGGTCACCCTGGGCTGCTCTCGCTGCCCTTGCGCGCTCACGCTGCTCGTTCATCAACCTGTCAAAGCCTTCACGGTCGGCGGTCATGCCAGCTTCAGCCGCGATCTCGTCGGTAAGGTCTATCGGGAACCCGTAGGTGTCGTACAGTCTGAAAGCATCCATGCCTGAAAATACCGTATTCCCCTTTACCTTGTGTTCCTCTATGAGGCCATTGAGAATCGCCATTCCCGCGTCTATCGTTTTTGCAAAGTTTTCCTCCTCGATGCGAATGACGCGTGTTATATAATCCTGCTTTTCGCGCAGATCAGGATAATGCCCCTCGTTCTCACGGATGACTGTATCACAGACCTCATAGAGAAACGGCTTATCAACGCCCAGCATCTTGCCGTGGCGCGCGGCACGCCTCAAAAGGCGGCGCAGAACATAGCCCCTGCCCTCGTTTGACGGCAAAACACCGTCGCATATCATCATCGTAGCCGAGCGGATATGGTCTGTTATGACGCGAAGCGAAACGTCTGTCTTATGGCTCTGGCCGTATTCCGCTCCTGTTATCTGGGATACCTTGTTAGTGATGCTCATTACGGTATCCACATCAAACAGAGAATCTACCCCCTGACACACGACGGCAAGCCGTTCGAGGCCCATTCCGGTATCGATATTTTTTTGCTTGAGCTCGGTGTAGTTCCCCTGCCCGTCGTTATCGAACTGGGAAAAGACATTGTTCCAAACCTCGATATATCGGTCGCAGTCACAGCCGACAGTGCAGTCCGGCTTTCCACAGCCATACTGCGGGCCACGGTCGTAATAGACCTCGCTGCAGGGGCCGCACGGGCCGGAACCGTGCTCCCAGAAGTTATCCGCCTTGCCGAAGCGGAATATCCGCTTCGCCGGTATGCCAATCTCTTTGTTCCATATGCCGAATGCTTCTTCGTCATCCTGATAGATCGACGGGTAGAGCTTGTCCTCATCTATACCGACTACCTTCGTCAGAAACTCCCAGCAGTAGGCTATGGCCTCGTGCTTAAAGTAATCTCCGAAAGAAAAGTTGCCCAGCATCTCGAAATATGTGCCGTGCCGCGCTGTCTTTCCAATGTTCTCAATATCGCCGGTACGGATACACTTCTGGCACGTGCAAACTCTTCTGCGCGGCGGTTCCTGCTCACCTGTGAACCACGGCTTCATCGGAGCCATTCCGGAATTTATGAGGAGCAGCGAAGCGTCGTTTTGCGGGATGAGAGAGAAACTTGGCAGGCGCAGATGCCCCTTGCTCTCAAAATACGATAAAAACATTTCGCGCAGTTCGTTAAGTCCGTGCTTTTCCATTGGCATCTTCCTCCGTAAAATGTGAAATCTGATATTTGGCCGCATCTGTTGCCAAATATAAAAAGCTCCGCCCCTAAATAGGGGCAAAGCCATGTCTGCGGTACCACCCTAATCGCCCCCGAAAGAGGGCACTCTGAAATCCTTAACGCGGATAAGACGTACCGGTCGTCCCGGTCGGCTCGGAAATGGCGGCCAAAATCGTGTGCCGGGGGCTCTCACCACTCCCACCTCTCTGAAGGCACCGTAAATTTGGTTTGTTTCGTCACAGCTCTTTAACTTTTTGATTTTATCATTTTTTTCCGCCTTGTCAATGCCTTTTTCGGCGTAAAAACGAGTATTTCGGTGCATAAACCGGCAGTTGCATACGAAACGTCATCATCGGGTGCGGGGTTGAGTCAATTTCTTCCCCGCCGGCGTTTATCATGCGCTCTGCCGAGAAAAATATGGGTTTTCCGTCCGGCATAAGAAGCTCAAGTCTGTCCCCGCGAAAAAATTTATTGCGCTGGGTGAGAACGGCGCTGCCGTCTTTACCGCACGCCTCCACCTGAGCCACAACGTCGCTGTCGGAAAAGTATATCGCATTTTCATAGTACTGCCCGGGGCCACTCTTGTTAAAATAGAAACCTGTAGAATACTCGCGGTGGCTGACTTTCATAATTTCATCCCGCCAAATGGGATCGAGCGGATCGCCTCTTACGGCGGCGTCTCGCGCATTGCGGTAAGCATTTGTTACGGCGGCGGCATAATACGCCGATTTCATACGCCCTTCTATTTTGAGGCTCGTTATACCCGCCGATATCATTTCCGGCAGGTGGTCTATCATGCAAAGGTCGCGGGAATTCATAATATGCGTCCCGCCGTCTTCCGATATCTCCATATATTCGCCCGGTCGCTTCTCCTCCACCAGATGGTACTTCCATCGGCATGGCTGGCTGCACTCCCCCCGGTTCGCGTCGCGCCCCGTGAGATAATTTGACAGAAGGCACCTACCGGAAAACGATACGCACATACTCCCGTGTCCGAAAGCCTCGAGGTCCATTTCACGCGGAGTTTTTGCCCTTATTTCAGCGATTTCATCCAAGGTCAGCTCGCGTGCCAGGATTATGCGCTTTGCGCCCAAATCGTAAAATGCGCGCGCCGTCTCAAAATTCATGATCCCCGCCTGTGTGCTGATATGCACAGCAAGGCGTGGGGCGTATTTTTTCGCAAGCTGCATAACGCCCAAATCTGCGACAATAACGGCGTCGGCTCCGGCGTCCTGTATCTGCTCGAAAAACTCCGGCAAATACGCCACATCTTCGTTTCTGGGGATAGCATTAACCGTGACATATACCTTTACGCCTTTTTCGCGACACATAGCCGCCGCCCTGCGCAGTTCGTCCGGTGCGAAATTGCCGGAGGCCGCGCGCATACCGAAACGCTGTCCGGCGAGATAGACTGCGTCCGCCCCGTAGGTCAGAGCCATTATGAGCCGCTCCATGTCGCCGGCCGGCGAGAGTATCTCCATCGAATCAGCCCCCGTATTTGTCACTGGCGAGGAAAGTCTGGAACGAATCGTAACTGTTGAAGAAACTGTGGACCCCATCCGTATTGAGACCGTAATAGTAGTAATTTGTATCGCTCGGATAAAGCGCCGCCTTTATCGACTGGAGGCCGGGGTTCGATATCGGCCCTATCGGCAGGCCATCGTACTTATAGGTATTGTACGGGCTGTCGTAGTCCTTTGAGAACTCGTCGCCGCTGTCGGCTATTGCATAGTATATTGTAGCGTCTATCTGCAGCTTCGGGAAGCTGGCGCTCTTGAGCCTGTTGTAGATTACAGAGGCGATATCTCCGCGCTCGGCGTCGTTTGCCGCTTCCTTTTCTATCATGGAAGCTATTATAACGATCTCATCCACTGTGTATCCGAGTGCCTCGGCCCGCGCTTTATAATCGTCGGTAAATTTGCCGTCGAAGTTTGTTAGCATTTTGCTTATAACTCGTGTGGCGTCATCGCCCACGTAGAAAATATATGTGTCGGGGAAAAGATATCCCTCAAGCCTCTTTTTCTCTCCAAGTGTCACAGGGTCCAGGAAGTCATACTCGAAATCGTAGTTTGCCGCCATATCCCAGAGGTCTTCCTCGGTACAGACGCTATTCTTGTCGAGCAGCTTGAATATCTGAGAGAGCGTATAGCCCTCCGGTATCGTGACATTTACCACCACTTTTGTACCGCCGGAGGCAGACATCCCATATACAAGCGCGCGGTAGTCAAAGCTTGTGTTGAGTTCATAGGTTCCGGCCGACATCTTCTTCTCCGCGTCCGAAAAACCGGCGTATATTTTAAAGAGCGCCTTATACTTTATGATATCGTTTGAGTACAGTATATCCGCGACCTGGTCTACAGTGAAGTCCTGTGGTATTGTGACTTCGACGGCTGTGTCAGCTTTCCCCAAAGCCAGAACATCTGTCGCCGCAAGCCAGCCGACACATGCTAGAAGGAAGCTCACGCCGATAATAAAAGCAAAATACATAAACCCGCCAAGGCAGCCGGATCTTTTTTCCCTGTTGCGCCTTATCGGTCTCTCCTCGTAATCGTCCACCTCATCGTATCCCTCTTCAAAATCGATCTCCACGTCGAAATCCTGCTGCCCGGACGGGAGCGGCTCTTTTGACGCGGGCTGCATTAAATCGTCTTCTCTCTTATTGCCGGCCGGCCGGGAAGGCGGCACAGCTTTACCTATCGTTTCGCCGCTTTTGTCGACGCGGCTTATCGGGAGCCCACCCTTCAGGCTTGCGGCCTGGTCGCTTTCATTCCCGTCTCCGGCGTTGTCGGATTTTTTATTATAATAGTCGTTAATGTCAAAATCGTCGCCCATAATATCCTTCCAGAAATCCTTATTGTCAGACATTTTCAGTATCTGTCCTTTCATAGCACTGTGAAAAAAAGCCGTGACGGAGTAAAAAGCACCCGGTAACGCGGAAACATGGATCTGCATAGTATAATGCAGACGCGGCCTAATGGGCTATCCTCCCAACAGCGTTTTGCTCTTTCAAACTGCGCGTGAAAAGAGCCAATAAAAAATTTATAGCCGACGCGCAGCGGCAGAAGGGAATAATATATGTGCGGAACCAATTTCTTCGGTAATAACTCCTGTTGCTGGATCATACTTATCATCATCGTACTGTGCTGCTGCTGCGGCGGCAACACCTGCGGCGGCGGCTGCGGCGGCGGCTGCGGCGGCGGCTGCGGGACCTGCTAACATTCACCGGGGATCGCGAGGCTTTAAAGCCTCGCGATTCTCTTTTCCGTTATAATGCATTGCACAGGTAAATCGTGAACCTCTCTCGGGACAGAAGAAAGAAGCGCCGCCTCGCGTGAAAGTCCGGCCGC
>JBFWIW010000110.1:0-4746 GCA_050253535.1 Oscillospiraceae bacterium | reverse complement strand
GAGCCCAGCTGATATGAGGGGTGATTATGCAATTTTTCGCCTTGAGGAGCGGATTATCGCCCTTAATCGGCTCGGTCGATACGACATCGAGACCGGCAGCATACACTTTTCCGCTGTTGAGCGCGTCGGTCAGATCCTGCTCGACAATAAGCGGGCCGCGGCTGTTGTTTATGATTATCACACCGTCCTTCATCTTCGCTATTGAATTCTTATTTATGATTCCCTGCGTGGAGGGGAAGAGGGGACAGTGCAGCGCGATGACGTCGGAAGTGGAGAAAAGTTCATCCAACTCGACGTATTTTGCAACTTTTGCGCCCGCGTCTGACTTGAACTCGTCAAAGGCAATGACATTCATGCCGAGAGCGCCCGCAATTGCGGCGGTAGACTGACCGATACGTCCCAGACCTATAATGCCGATGGTCTTGCCCGCCAGCTCTATAAGTGGATAATCCCAGAAACACCAGTCGATGTTGTTTTCCCAGCGCCCCTCGGAAACGGCTTTTGCGTGGTGGCCGACGTGGTGGCATATCTCAAGGAGCAGGGCTATGGCGAACTGTCCGACGGCAGCGGTGCCGTAGGTCGGAATGTTCGTCACGGGGATGCCCTTTTCCTTTGCCGCAACATAGTCGACAACATTGTATCCGGTGGCCAGGACGCCGATGAACTTAATGCCGGGGCAGCGCTCAAGCACCTTTCGGGTTATTGGGGTCTTGTTTGTATAGACTGCTTCGGCGTCGCCGATGCGCCTTATCGCCTCTTCCTCATCGGTAAGCGGCGTGCGATCGTATACCGTAAGCGCACCTAATTTTTCGAGACCCTCCCAGCTGAGATCGCCGGGGTTTTCGGTATAACCGTCCAGAACAACAATTTTCATATTCTTTCCTCCTATTTAATTATGCAAGAGCCCAGGCGCGGTTTATGACTCTTTTTGTATTACCCATGATAATATCCTGATCCTCGTCTCCCCAAGGTTTCACTTCAAAAGAGAGAACATAGGGTTCGTCTGCATTGAAGAACCCCTCTTCGCGAAGCACTCTGAAGAAATCGACGAGCTGGGCCGTGTCGTTCGCACTCTCCGGAAAACCGAAGCGCGGATGCTGATCGCCGTATGCCTTACAGTCTTTTTTGACGACTGCATTTCCGATATGGAAGTGTTTTATATATGGACGAAGCGTTTGGATTACAAATTTGCTTGTCTCATAGGTGGTGGGGAAGTGGCTGAGGTCGACCATGAGGCCGAAATTGGGGCAAATCATCCTCATGTCGCCGGCAAATTTGGCGGCGTATGGCGCCGGACCGATGAGCGCGGCCTTGTCCATGTCGAAATCAAAGACTTCGAGGAGAACACTCATATTTTTCTTTGCAGCATAATCACAGAGACTCTTTGTGGTCTTTACGAGCTGCTCATAGGCCTTGTCCTTTGTTTCAGGCTGCCATTTTCCAGCGAGAAAAGCTATAGCGGAGGCGCCAAGGTATTCAGCCTCGTCGATTGCTTCGATAAGAGTCGCTTCTGCCTTTTTACGCCCCTCCTCGTCGGTATCGTTGGGATTGAGCTTGGGCCCGAGAAGTCGGGGCTGAGCACCGTAGCATACCTTCAGATGGCTTTGATCCAACATTTTCTTTGCGGCGGCTCTCGTCTCGTCATCGGCAAACTTTGTGACTTCAATGGCATCGAAATAGTCGTCACATGCGACCTCCTTGATGGAGTCGAGGATGCTTTTTGTCGGGTGGCTCATCCACTGAATAAGACCGACCTTAAAATACTTATGAATCGATTCGTTCATACTGCTTCTCCTTTTTGAAAACTATTGCAGTTAAACTTGATCTATTCAAGCAAAACATACGTGTAAATTATATTATTATTTGTATAAAATGTCAACGCAGTTAAAACTTTGACAATCTTTTTTGTGCATAAGCTTGAAACAGGCAAAAAAAGAACTTATAATACAGAAAATAACAAAAAACAAGAAAAGAGGATAGTCTGAAATGTTTGATTTCACTGTAATCGGCGCACCGGTTATAGATATTGTGGTGCGCTGGCCTGATATGACTGAAAAGTCTATCTCAACACCATCGGAATATATCGGTTTATCTACAGGGGGAGATGCGCTCAATGAGGCTACCGTTCTTTCACGCCTGGGTAAAAATGTGAATCTCATGGCACAGATAGGAAGCGACAGGGCAGGGGATTTTATTCTGAGTCACTGCCGCGAAAGCGGTATATCTACCGAAGATATTGTGGTAATAGACGGTCTTGACACCGCCGTTAATATCGTCATGGTGGATGCGATGGGGGAACGCCGTTTTATAACCAACAAAAACGGCAGTCTGCGAAGGCAATCCCTCTCTGACATACCTCTGGAAAAACTCGGGAATTCGAAAATACTGTCATTTGCAAGCATTTTCGTGAGTCCGGCCTTTGACGCAGAGGCAATGGCGAAACTTTTTTCATCTGCAAAACAAGCCGGCTGCATTGTCTGCGCGGATATGACGCTGTGTAAGCACGGTGAGACGACAGATTACCTTAAAGAAGCGCTCCGGTTTGTTGACTATCTGTTTCCAAACTATGCAGAGGCGCAGAAAGTGGCGCAGAAAGACGATATAAACGATATTGCGGACGCCTTTTTAGAGGCGGGAGTGGGGCATGTGATCATAAAAACAGGAAAGAGGGGCTGTTTCGCAAAAACACCCTCCAAAAGCTTCGAGGTACCCGCGTACGCCAATGCAAGGTGTGTCGATACCACGGGAGCGGGCGACAATTTTGCAGCCGGTTTCCTTTACGCGCTTTCAGAGGGCATGTCACTTCGTGAGTGCATGAAATTTGCAAACGCAGCGGCGTCAATAGCGGTTGAGAGCATGGGCGCTACAAACGGTGTTAAGTCCGCAGCGCAGGTTTTTGAAAGGTTTAAAAAAATCTAATTAGGCGAAACGCTCAGGTTACAGCGTCACCTTGTAGTATTTACCCTCGCACGGGTTTCCCGCGCAAATCTCCATTGAGCGTTCCGTGAGGTCCATTACAATATTAAAAACGGTGCACCAAACCGTCTCGCCGTGCCTTGCTTCATGCGGGTGGCTGCATATGCAATCCGGATAGTCCGCGTGGTCCGACAGAACTGACTTTATTTCGGCGGGACCGACCCTCGCATATTTACGTATGAGCTTGCCGGCGCGGTAATGGCGGAGATACGTACTCGCACCCATGATGTACATGTTGTCCGGATATTTCATTTTGAGCTTTTCACTCGTTATCATGTTGGCGTGAGCAAGAATACTGTCTGTAGGATAGATAAGTTCAAAATCATCCGGCACGCGCTCACAGTCAAAAATTTCGCCGCAGGCGGAAGCCAGCATGTAGTTTGCCGCGCAGGCGGAGCGCATACGCGTTATAGATGAGTAGGCTTCCGTCAGCGTACTGCTGTTGAGGATACCGCGAAGAATGCAGTGCAGCGGGACTCCGTTTGCATCGCTTGGGGTGCTGAGCGCGTTCATGGCGACGCCGACACCTGCCTCGTTAACGCCGAATTTACCGATAATGCCGGCCTCCGTAATCATCAGGATATCAGGTTTGTTCTGTTGGTGTATCTTTAAAAGTATTATTGAATTCTTCGCCGTCTCTTTCCAGTCCCAATTGTGTCCCAAAATGGTATGACCATTTGAAGAGCGCTCCGGGCTGACAGCAATATTTGTGCAGCCGTCGACCGATATAACGGATGCCTTTGGCGTCATCGTCATCAGGACCTCGCTGCGCGCGTTTAAGGCGAGAATATCCTCCAGATCAAGGCCCGCGCCATCGGCAAGACCTTTCATTTCTTCAAGAATGTCCGGATCATACTGCTTGATGTACGGGATGTACTTTCGAGATACTGTCTTTGCATCGTCCCATCTAACACCGGAAGAGGTAATAAACATCTCTTTGTACATTTCTATGCTGTGCAATACATAAGACTTTGCCTTGGAACCGTGCCCAAAACCAATCTCATAAGGTGTGCCGGAAAGCTCTGCGGAAAAATGCACGTTTTTCATATTACTCATCCTTTATAAATATTTCTTTGATCCATAGCAATATACCATAATCAGTTGGCGAGAGGGGAAGATGATTGGCGACTTGCTGGGTTACTTTTTCGCATCGGCACAGGGGTGCCGATTTTTCGGGCAGAGGTAATTGAACAAAATAAAAATTTTGTTCAATGTGGGGGAGGGTTTCAAAAGGCGTTTTCGTCCTGAAGCTTCAAAATGTCCGTTATTGCAGATATTACAGGTTTTAACCGGAAATCCAAATCAACGTTCTTTCTGTACGTATTTTGTAACCCGCGAATTTTCTTTTGTTCAATGTCTATCTTATGTTGTAATTCAACTATGTATTTCTCCATATCTTTTCTGATTGTAACTCAAGTTGTCGGACGCGGCAATATCTCCGAGACATTTTAAATTAATGATTCGGTTTAGATTATAATTACGAATGGCATATAATGTAATCCACACTGCAGATAAAAATAGATCTTCATAATTCTCCGGCTTTGCTGGAGAATTTAGATATCATTAAAAAGGGAAAGCAGCAAAAGCTCCTTTCCCTAAATTATAAAATTGTATTAATCGCTGCTTCGAATAATCAGAAGCCTATATTTATCTCCGTTTTTTAATATAACCTCAAGCTCCTCATTATGGGAAGGCATTTTGCCTTCAGAAAACGATCGAACACTTTTTATCGCACTAATTTCATCAATGTACACTATCAATGCCTCATGT
>JBFWIW010000109.1:0-4811 GCA_050253535.1 Oscillospiraceae bacterium | reverse complement strand
AGTTCAGTGCGGAGGTAACCGATTCCGCGTATAAAGCAGCGCGCGACGCTATAAACGGAGTAGATCCATCCGGCGGTGCCATATACTATTTTAACCCCGCAAAGGCCACGAGCAAGTGGATATGGTCGCGGCCGCTTCTGATCGTCATAGGAACGCACCGTTTTTGCTCGTGAAAGGTTCTTTATAATAAAAAAATCATCAGCCTCCGCGAATCCACTTCGCGGAGGCTGTACAGCTTGTCGAAGAACTGTTAAAGAGGATAAAGCCCAGCAGAATTTTCGCAGCGCACTGCGGGAACAAAATTGAATCCGTTATTTCCGGCGACATGCGCGGCTGAAATGACACCGCTCAAGACAGCTGAGTCTGAGCAGCTGCCTCGCAAATTTCTTGTCGAAGAAGTCCGAAGGGCTTTTTCGACATTTTTATTCATCCAGCTTTAATACCGCCATGAACGCCTCCTGCGGCACCTCTACGCTCCCAAGGCTCCTCATTCGCTTTTTGCCCATCCTGAAATGCTTTCGCATTTAAAGAATCCTTTTGTTTTATTCCATTTATCGCCGGAGGAAAGTGAATTCCCTCTCGGCTCCGGCGCACCCGCGCCGGCCCGACTTTGTCGGGCAAGAGATCAAAAAGCCCTATTCATCCAGCTTTAATACCGCCATGAACGCCTCCTGCGGCACCTCTACACTCCCAAGGCTCCTCATCCGCTTTTTGCCCTCTTTTTGTTTTTCAAGAAGTTTCTTTTTGCGTGTGATGTCGCCACCGTAGCACTTGGCCAGAACGTCCTTGCGGAGCGCCTTTATTGTTTCACGGGCGATAATCTTGCCGCCTATCGCCGCCTGTACCGGGATCTCAAAGAGCTGGCGCGGGATATTGTCCCTGAGCTTTTCCACTATCCGGCGGCCGCGCGGATATGCCTTATCCTTGTGCACAATAAAACTCAAAGCGTCCACGACCTCGCTGTTTAAAAGAATGTCCAGTTTGACAAGGTCGGACTCGCGATATCCGCTAAACTCATAGTCAAGCGAAGCGTATCCCTTACTGCGGGACTTTAAGGCGTCAAAAAAGTCGTAGATTATCTCGTTTAATGGTAATAGATAGTGAAGCTCGACGCGTACAGAGTCCAGATACGACATGTCCTTGTACTCTCCGCGCCTGTCCTGACACAAATCCATTATATTACCGACGAACTCCGACGGACATATGATCGACGCGCTTACAAACGGCTCCTCCGCCTTTTCTATAACCGCGGGGTCAGGGTAGTTTAACGGATTATCTATCATGAGCACCGTGCCGTCCGTCTTTGTTACACGGTGTATTACGCTCGGCGCCGTTGTTATGAGGTCGAGATTATACTCGCGCTCAAGTCTCTCCTGGATTATCTCCATGTGCAGAAGGCCGAGAAAACCGCCGCGGAAACCGAAGCCGAGAGCTGCCGAGGACTCCGGCTCAAACGAGAGTGCGGCATCGTTCAGCTTCAGCTTCAGAAGCGCTTCGCGAAGGTCGGGATATTTAGCGCCGTCCGCCGTATATAGGCCGGAAAACACCATCGGCTGCGCTGGTCTGTACCCGGGGAGTGCCTCCTTTGCCGGATTTGAAACGCTGGTCACCGTGTCGCCCACCTGAGTGTCTCCGACGCTCTTGATACTCGCCGTGAGATAGCCCACGTCGCCTGCCTTCAGGCTGTCGCAGGCCTCAAGTCCCATGGGCCGCATATGACCGACTTCTATGACGCGGTATACCGCGCCGGAGGCCATCATCCTGACCTCTGAATCCGCGGTGATCTCCCCCTCTATGACACGCATGTAGACGATTACGCCCCGATAACTATCGTACTGGCTGTCGAATATCAGCGCCCGCGTCGGGGCTTTCTCGTCACCGACTGGCGCGGGTATATTTTTAACGATGTCCTCAAGGACGGCTTCGATATTTATACCGCGTTTGGCTGAAATCTCCGGCGCGTCCATTGCCGGTATGCCGATTATGTCCTCAATCTCTGACTTTACCCGCATTGGGTCCGCGGCCGGCAGGTCTATCTTGTTTATAACCGGCAGTATCTCAAGGTTATGGTCGAGCGCAAGGTAGGTATTTGCCAGTGTCTGCGCCTCCACCCCCTGCGCCGCGTCCACGACGAGAACGGCCCCCTCGCAAGCGGCAAGACTGCGTGATACCTCGTAGTTAAAGTCAACATGGCCCGGCGTGTCAATGAGGTTCAGCGTGTACGTCTCCCCGTCCTGCGCCTTGTATGAGAGGCCCACGGCGCGCGCCTTGATTGTTATGCCGCGCTCGCGCTCGAGTTCCATATTGTCAAGAAGCTGTTCCTCCATATCGCGTTCGGATACGGCGCCGCACTTTTCCAGAAGTCTGTCGGCTAGTGTGGATTTGCCGTGGTCTATATGTGCAATTATTGAAAAATTTCTTATCATGTCCTGTTTTATCAATGTAATCACCCTCGGTTTATCAGCCGGTTTATTTCCGAATCCGCCTGTTTCATCATATTTATAAATTTCATGTAAACCTGCGGCATAGACGCTTCCAGGTCTAAATAATACTTTTTTATCGCTCCCTCTTTCGCGGTAGATTCTATCTCCGAAGCGAACTCAGACTCCGCTATACACATCGCTGCGTCGCACAGCGCTCTGAATTGGCAGTCGGGTACCGTCCCGACATCTTCATCCGGCAGCGCGCCGATAATTTCAATATAGCGGAAAAGTTTATAAACCGCCGTTCGGATATAAAGCGAGCCTTTGTCTACGGACTCTCTGCCGCACGCATAAAAGAGCATTTCAAGAGTCGCCGGTAAAACATTCATAAGGCAACTCACGTTTTGATCTTCCCAGACGGAGAAATTGCCATCGACCGGCTTCGGAATTCCAAAGTCCTTAGTACATGGATTTTCGCGTACGTTGGTTCTTCCGAGAAGGTAGTCGGCCGAAACGCCGTAATATGAACACGCACGCGCGACGAACTCAAGTCTGGGTTCGCGGACGCCTTTCTCGTAGTGTGACAGGAGCGCCTGTGAAACTCCGAGATCAGACGCCGCCTCGCGCTGGCTTATCCCTTTCTCGTGCCTTAATTTTGAAAATACGCTTGAAAAGTCGGTCGCCATTTATTATGACCAGTCCCTTCGTTTCGTTTTATGCACAATAAAACCATATGTTATAATGTGCATTTTTTGCGTACCGCCGCAAGGGTGAGCCAAACACACTTATTATTAGAATTCAAACTTAATTCTCTCTTGATTACAGTTAGTATAGTATATATTCCGCATCTGTTTTTGTAAATACGTTTCTATTCTAAAACCCTGTATTTTTCTGTCAAAGTCCTGACTTTTTCTTGACTTTTTGTTGTTTAATGATAAAGTATTGGTTGATAACTTACTAAATGGAGGTACTACCATGTCCGATATGAAGATAATAATCGAAGGCTCCGGCAAGCATTGCCACCTTACAAAAGAGACCTTTGCCGTCCTCTTCGGCGAAGGTGCCGAGCTTGACGTCAAAAAAATGCTGTCCCAGCCCGGTCAATTCGCCTCTTCCTGCAAAGTCACCGTCATCGGTCCCAAGGGCGAGACGAAAATGTCCGTCCTCGGACCTTTCCGCAAAGCCAATCAGGTTGAGCTCAGCTTCACTGACGCCCGCAGCCTCGGCCTTGAATGTCCAATACGCATGAGCGGCGACCTCAAGGGGTCCGCTTCCTGTAAACTCGTCGGCCCCGCAGGCTCCGTTGAGCTGCCGGAAGGCGCCATCATCGCACTCCGCCACTGCCATATCTCTCCCGCCGACGGCGAAAATTGGGGCATAAAGACAGGCGATATGGTTATGGTCAAGTGCGGCGAAGGCTGCGGACGTACTCTCATATTCGATGACGTGGTTGCGCGCGTAGGCCCCGATCACGCCACCTTCATGCACGTCGACTACGATGAAATTAACGCCGCCGCACTTTTCGGCAAGGATCCGGTCGGAGAAATCATCAAAAAATAAAGAATATAATCTGAAAAGCGGCGGGGGCTTTGCCCCCGCCCTGCTTTATGTGTTATCAGAATACCTACACGTTCGTTTAAGGCATAAAAAACGGGAGAGAATATTACATCTCTCCCGAAGCTTTACAGATCACAATTATTATATAATAAATTTCATTTATGATATAATACGGCATCGGCGCGTCTCGCGACGTGGCTTAAATTCCAACGCTTGCCCACAAAGCGGGTAAATGCATATGATAACTGCAAAGCAGTTATTATATCATATTCAGCGTAAGAGTGAGTGCAACAAATACCAAAGCCACCCATTTTGTCAACTTTGCAAGCTTTCCGTCCATGGTACTGGCCTTGTTTTTCACGAGAAACGTGTCAGCACCGCCGGCGATGGCACCGGAGAGGCCGGATTTCTTTCCGGACTGGAGAAGGACTACTGCTATAAGAAACAGGCAGGTTAAAAGCTGAACAATCGTAATTGCAAGCAGCAAGTTTATCATTCCTTTCAAAAGTAAAACACGGCTGAAACTCAGAATTTTCAAGTAGTAGTAATAATAGCATAAACCCTATGCTTTTGCAAGATTTTTTTCTTATATTCCACATTTTCAATCATATTTAAAAAATGAAAGGGGCGCATTATCATATTCTGGTTCGATACTCACGCGCATTATGACGATGAGCAGTTCGACAGTGACCGCGAATCTCTCCTCACGTTGCTGCCGGAGTATGGTGTCGGTCTCATAGTTGATCCAGCGACCGACCTCAGCTCGGCAAGGACGGCTGTCGCGCTATCTGAAAAATTCCCACACATCTACGCCGCCGTCGGCTGGCACCC
>JBFWIW010000108.1:0-4902 GCA_050253535.1 Oscillospiraceae bacterium | reverse complement strand
CGGTATCCTCTGCCTGTTTGCCGCCAGCGCCGCCGCTTTGAAAATGCTGTCGACCTGCTCCTGCGTAAACTCTGCGTATTTCTTCTGGGCTTCTCGGATCTCCCCGAGCTTCTCTCTGAGGGTATTTGAGCTGTTTACGATTGTTTCGTTTTTCGTGCTTTTTTCAGGCTCGTACTTCACAACAACTGCCAGGGGCATTGTATCATTGCTGTTTTTGATCTCCATCTTTTTCATAAATAATCCCCTCCTTGATTGAGATTTGTAAAATGGAGGATGTCAGTTTGTTAATTATTTATCGTTAATTTATTAACAATCTTACATCACTAATATAACACTCTTTTTTAACTTTGGCTAGTGTAAATTGTTATAATATTAACGAAGTCTCGCGGGAAATATTTATTGAATTCGCATAGTAACAAAGAGTGATGCGCGTTATACGGCACCCCACCGATGCCTTAAGGTCACGAGTTACGTGTCTCAGACTCGTTCTAATTACATGTTCGTTCAGGTGAAAGAGCAATTATGTAAAAAACACAAACAGAAGGCCGTCCACCCCTTCCGGGTGCCAAGCGCAGCAATGCGCCGAATGACTTCTTGCATCTCTGGTTTTGTTATATTTCAGCCCAGCGGCAGACGTTTACAGCAATATTCGTGCCAAATGGCATATGCAGGGTTGAATAAATGTGATATATATGTGATAATTAATTAAATCACGGTGGGAAGAAGGCGGGGTTTCTGCGGAAATGAACATTAATCTCAAACAGGCACAGACCTTATCCCCCCAATTGGTACAGTCTATGGAGATTCTGCAGATGGGTTCGCCGGAGCTTTTAAAGTACATCCGGGAACTGGTGCAGGAAAATCCCGTCGTTGACCTAGAAGAGCAAACGGAGGTAAAGATCGAGTTCGACGCTTTAAAATGCAAGCTGAAGTGGCTGGAATCCACAGATGTTCAAAACCGTTATTACATTGCGGATGACCGGGACGAATGCGGCGATCTCATCGATAATTACAGCGTAAAGACTCGCGAGGGAGAGACCCTCTGCAATTACCTCACTTCCCAGCTCAGTATTCGCGGTATGGACCCGGAGCTCCGCGCGGCCGCAGTCTTTGTCATTGAGAGCCTCTCCTCTACCGGTTATTTTAAAGACAGTCCAGAGGCCGCGGCCAGTGCTGTGGGCTGTACGGAGGCAACCGCCCTTGAGGCCCTCAGACTGGTACAGTCACTGGAACCGGCCGGTATCGCGGCAAGAAACCTTAGCGAGTGTCTCTGTCTCCAGCTCAGCCGCTGCGGTGGGGATGACCCTCTGGCCTATCGTATCGCAGGAAATTATCTTGAAGCCCTGGCAAAGAGCCGCTACGCCTTCCTCGCCAGAGAACTGAAGACATCCCCGAAGCAGGTGCAAGCCGCCTGCGAACGAATCCGCACCCTTAATCCCAAACCAGGCAGCGGCTTCGCCGGCGGGGACGATACCGTCTATATCACGCCCGACGTGTGCGTGGTAAACGTTAGCGGCCACCTTGAAATACATACCAATGACTCCTATTTTCCATCCATTGCGCTTAGCGGCTATTACCGTACCCTTATGAACGGAACCGATAACAGCGAGGTCAGGAGCTACCTGTTAAACAAAATGCGTCAGGCAACCTGGGTAATAAAAAGCATTGAGCAGCGGCGCAGTACTCTGATTTCCTGCGCGGAAAGTATCGTCCGCCTGCAGGAGGCGTTCTTCAACGAGCGGGACGGACACCTTGTCCCTATGACCCTGGCTTCCGTTGCCCGGCAGCTGGGTGTCCACGAGTCTACCGTCAGCCGCGCCATCAGGGACAAGTACCTCCGGTGCTTAAGGGGCGTATACCCCCTCAGCTTTTTCTTCTCCAGGGGTCTGGGCAGCCGGGTATCTCAGCCCGATGCGAACGGAAATAAAATTTCCCCCGACTCAGCCCATGCCCTATTAAGCGTGCTCGTCGCCGGCGAGGACATAAAACACCCGCTCTCCGATCAAAAGCTCTGTGAGTTAATGGCGGAGCGGTCTGTAGAAATCTCCCGCCGCACTGTGGCAAAGTACCGGGACGAGCTTGGTATTCCCTGCGCCTCCGGCCGTAAGCAGTACGAATAGACCGGGGTCTCATATTGCGCCGAACAATACTAATTTCGGAGGTAAATCGGATGACAGGTATTTTACTTGAAATACAAGACACTGTAAAAAAATATACAGAAATTATGGCGAAGGTGTCAAAAGTGGACGTGGAGGTTGTGGACGCCGACCTGTTTCGGGTGGCCGGAACCGGTATGTTCTCTGAGCATATAAACGAAGACATGTCACCTGAAGGCTATACCTATCGTCATGTGCTGAAAACAGGTCAGCTTCAGGTGATTTACTCCCCCGGGCGTGAGCCTATCTGTCAAAACTGTCCCAAGCGGTCAAACTGCGACGAGGAAATAGAGATTGCGATGCCAATCCGCGCGTTAGAGGAAACGATAGGCGTCATAGGACTGGTCGGCTCCAATGCGCAGCAGCGCAGCGCTATCCTGCGGGACGAGAATACATACCTTGGCCTTATAGAACAGATCGCCAGTTTCATCGCGGCAAAAGCTATCGAACTGATGGATCAGAAGAAAAAAGAGTCGATGCTGTCCGCCCTGGCCTATACCATCAATCATATGGACGAGGGAATCCTCGTCTTAAGCCGCGAGCGCACCGTCACTATGGCCAACTGCGCCGCCAAAACTCAGCTTATGCTCGACTCGCTTCAAGGCGCACAGATTACGCTGTCGCCCACCGGCGACAAGCTCAACGGGAAGAGCGAATATATGCTGACTGTTGGAACGAAAACATTTAGTATTCTCGGAGAGGTCCATTATCTTTTCAAAGCGGACGACTCTTATGCCGAGGTCCTCGCATTTACCCGCACCCGTGATCTGCACAAAAAGCTGTACGCCATGACCGCCGCGATAAGCGAAGGGATCGTCGCGGGCAACAGCAAAGCGACGGTTGCCCTTAGAATCGAAATCCAAAAGATCGCGGAAAGTACCTCTACAGTGCTCATTACAGGCGAAAGCGGTACCGGCAAGGAGGTAGTTGCAACCGCCATCTGGCGCGCGGGTGACCGCAGCAAGCAGCAGTTTGTGGCGATGAACTGCGCCGCCATTCCTGAAGATCTGTTAGAGGCCGAACTGTTTGGCTACGTTAAAGGTGCCTTTACGGGAGCCGATCCTAACGGACGCGTAGGCAAATTTGAGCTTGCAAATCATGGCATAATATTTTTGGATGAGATAGGCGATATGCCGCTCTATTTGCAGGCTAAGCTCCTGCGTGTTCTGCAGGAGCGCAAGATCACCCGTATCGGCTCAAACCACCTGATTCCGATTGACGTGCGCGTTATCGCAGCAACGAACAAGGATCTCAAAGCGATGATCTCGAGCGGAAAATTCCGTGAAGATCTTTATTACCGGCTGAACGTAATCCCCGTAAACATTCTGCCGCTGCGCCGCCGTCCCGACGACATCCCCGTTCTTGCCAATTTGTTCGCGCAGCGGTATGCAAAGCGGTTGGGAAAGCCAAGCCGTAATATTTCACCGGAAAGTATGAGGGCGCTTACGGCATACCCGTGGTGCGGCAATGTCCGCGAACTGGAAAACACGGTGGAATATATGGTTAACATGTGCGACAGTCAAGACGTTTTAGGATTGGATACATTGCCCAAGGACTTTTTAGCTTTTGATCGCGCCGCTTCCGAGCAGCGCGGCTCAGTATGCACCGAAGAGGAAAAAACCACCGCCGTTGAAAATGTTCTTCCCCTTCAGGAAGTCGAGCGGCGCGAAATAGAAAAAGCACTGCTCCTTTATGGCAAAAGCACACAGGGCAAAAAAATGGCTGCCAGAAGCCTCGGTATCGGCCTTGCCACTTTATATCGAAAGTTAGAAGAATTCTCAATTCGAGAATTATAGTTATCATTTTGAGAATTTTCTCAAAATGATAATAGCAATTGCAGCCCGTACTTTTAGGTTATCTTCGCAGATTCACGTTATTTCTATAAAATTTTTTAGTAAATGCGGCATATAATTGGATATGCCGCATTTATTTTAGTATTTTTAGGTACGCGCAAAAAGTTGGCACGATATTTGCAGCTAATATAATTGTAATCTAGCGCTGCAGCTCAACATCGCAACTCTGAGCGGGCTGATCGAGGACCGCCATATGAAAGGAAGATACCTTTGATAAAAGAAGATATTAAAATTTTTTCGCTTCCGGGTCACCGACAACGGTCCTGTGATCTGACGTTTTTAAGTATGGAGCAGGCCACTAAGGTACACGGCTTTCACGCCAGTTTTCCCATGTATAAAAAAACACCTCTTAAAGAACTTAAAAACACAGCGCAGGCGCTGGGACTCGGAACAGCGTATGTCAAGGATGAATCCTACCGTTTCGGTCTCAACGCCTTCAAGGTTTTAGGCGGCAGCTATGCGATAGGCAGCTTTATCGCGAATAAGCTGGGTACCGATATCAGCGAGCTCCCTTACGAAAAGATGATCTCAAAGGATGTGCGCGCTAAACTTGGGGAGCTGACTTTTGTCACTGCTACCGACGGCAACCATGGCCGCGGCGTCGCGTGGACGGCCAAGCGGTTGGGGCAGCGCTCGGTAGTCTATATGCCAAAGGGCAGCTCGGCGGAGCGCCTTGCCAATATTTGGGCCGAGGGCGCCGACGCATGCATTACCGACCTGAATTATGACGAAGCTGTTCGTCTCGCAAGCCGGAAAGCTGAAGAAAAGGGCTGGATCATGGTACAGGATACGGCGTGGGACGGCTACGAAGACATCCCACGGTGGATCATGCAGGGATACGGCACATTGGGTTATGAGGCCTACGGTCAATTGCCGGAACGGCCTACCCACAT
>JBFWIW010000107.1:0-5082 GCA_050253535.1 Oscillospiraceae bacterium | reverse complement strand
GTACCGGTTTTGTGGTGGGATGGGTGTATTGGACTGGAATGGTACTTGCCATGTCCAGCGAAGCTACCGCTGTCTCAATATTGGTTCGTAATTGGGTGCCCGGAATATCAATTATCATTTTGGGCGGCGCAATCATCATCGGCGTAACTCTTTTAAATCTCCTCGGAGCTGATAAACTGAGTAAGCTTGAAAGTGGTCTCGCGGCGATAAAACTTTTTGCGGTGGTCTCTTTCATCATAATGGCACTGGCGCTGATTGTCGGTATTTTTTCGGGAAGACCCGCCGTCGGCATAGGGGAACTTGCCGGAGAATCCCTCATGCCGGCAGGGGTGGCAGGTCTTGCAGGCAGTATGCTTATAGTAATGTTCACTTATGCCGGGTTTGAAATAATAGGGCTCGCCGCTTCGGAAGCGGAAAACCCCAGAGTGACAATACCAAGAGCGATCCGTTATACGGTCGCGAGTCTGGTGGGGATGTATATACTTTATATCCTCATGCTGCTCCCTCTTATACCCACAGCGGACGTCAATGAAAGTGTAAGCCCGATTGTTGCGGCCTTGAACAGACACGGCATTGGCTGGGCTGGGACGGCGCTGAACGTCGTCCTTATTACAGCGATATTGTCCACAATGCTCGCCGCAATGTTCGGGTTGGGCAGAATGATGCGCTCGCTTGCCGACGAGGGTCTCGCCCCAAACTGGCTGAAGGATAAAACCGACGTACCTTACAGGGGAATAATATCGTCAGGTATTGCGATGCTTGTGGCCCTTGGACTGGGCATGTTGTTTCCAAGAGTTTATTTATTTCTAATCAGTTCCGGAGGCTTCGCAATTTTGTTCACATATGTCATCATAATGGCCACGCATATACGCTTTCGCAAAAAAAACGGATGCCCTCCCGATGGGAAGTGCCAGATGTGGGGATTCCCGTATACTTCACTGTTTGTTCTATTGTCTTTGATAGCCGCTATATTCAGCATGCCTTTTGTTCCCGGTCAGGCCTCGGGTCTTATCGCCGGTTTGATCATTGTAGCCATGTATTCGCTCAGTTATTTAATAGTAAGGCATTTCAGGCCCAGAATAAATATGCGTAATATGTATAAAAGAGAAGAGGGGCTTACGGCCGAATTCTCCGAAGAGCTGTCCGACACGAATGATGAAAAAAAAAGCGACGGCACTTAAAATTTTAACATAGCTCTGGTTATATCTTCGAGAATAGGAAAACCGCCTTTCAGGCGGTTTTCCTATAATTTAATAATACATTATTTTGTAAAAATATGGGTAAGCATTTATAACCATCTGCAAAGTCGTTCTCGAAGAAGAGCCCGGATCGTTTACGGTGAAGTTCGAAGCGCTTAAGGCTCCGCCGGAAAATCCGGTTACAACTACCCAGTGCTGACCGCCGGAAGATGTTTTTAATCCTACTAGGACAGGCTCGCCGCTTTTTAGCTGACTATATACGACTCTCAGATAATCGCTTCCCGCATACGCGATATAATTACTAGGCCAGTAAACCGCGCCTCCAGAAGTGTATTTAAGTGAAAAGGCCATCGCATCGGGATAAATCGTGCTGCCAGTACGGTACGACTCCGACATGGCAAGCGCAACAGTGGAACACCCTATGGAATTGATGGTCTTTCCGGATGTTCCGACTTCTGTATACGCCCATCGCGAGTCAGTTTGTTTATAACTGGGAACGCTTAGGGAGATCGTAGAGTATCCCGAACCTGTTTTCATGTAAGAACCGCTTACGTAACCGATTTTAGTGCCGCTGTACAGAATTTTCAGCCAGTTGCCGGAGGAGGACAAAACTACGGCATAATTGCCGCTGCCGAGCCAGCTTATGACCCCGTATGAAATACCCGGGCCGGATCTGATATTAAGACTGCAGCTTGCATATGCGGCATAGGCCCCGGAGACCTGCTTTATGTATGATGCCCAACAGTAACCGAAAAGGTTCTTTCCGTATTCAACATACCACCAGCTGCCGCTCTTTGATATCAGTGAAACATAGCTGCCCTTTGGCAGTTTTGTAAGAACAGCAGAAGAGGTTGAGGCCGATTTTCGTATGTACAGTGAGCCCGATGTTACTGAAATAATTCCTGCCTTAGATTCTGCCGAAGCAGCTGAGGCCGACACCGGTAACGAGCATACGGTAATTATCATGATCAGGACAGCAGATATGAATCGGGACTTTATTTTTTTCATTGTAAACTCCTTTCTTTTGCGGTATGAAAAGGGTAGGTTTATTCAGTTTAACATGCATTTATGCATTTTTGTTGCGCCAAATTCTGCCTGCATGATAAGACTGTTTTCTGAAGCTTAATAAATTCAGAACTTTCTGATGTTAAAATTAAAGCTCCAGTTTAACCGGAGCTTAATAATCGTTTTTTATTCCATAGTTGAAAATCAGCTGAAAATATTATAAAATAAAACAATTAAACAACTTAAAACATATTTCTAACGGGGGATTTTATTTTCTAGCAACACCATACTGCAGTTTCGAAATATTCCCATTATTACAGGACTCCGCACTTTTCCTATGCATTGCAATGCCAATTAACTTTCCCGGAGAGTGTTATTGAAAGCGCTGCTTTCCGTGTTTTGGGAAACAGACGGGACGAATTAATTACTGAAAAATGAAAGGGGCAGCAGATTTATGGACATTATTCGGGCGGCGCGGCTTGACTGCGGCACATTCCCGATCAGTGAGCGGGAAAGGATCCTGATGAAAGAGGCGGGTATCACAGATATATATGAAGTCGCAGGATACGATTCCGACGAAATCGCCAAAATCGATCCGGATGTAATTATATTTATTTCAGGATATGTTCCCAGAAAGACCATTGAGAAACTAAATCGCTGCAGGGCGATTTTTCGGCTAGGAATAGGGTTTGAAAAAATGGACCTGACAGCGGCGACAGAGAAGGGAATTATTGCGTGCAATACGACAGGATACTGCGTGCATGAGGTTGCGGAGCATGCGCTTGCCCTGATGCTAGGGTGTGCGAGGCGTATTCCACAGGCCAGCGCTTCGATGAAGGACGGTACATGGCCGGAAGTGACCAAGAGACTGGGACTCCGCAGGATATACGGAAAAACCGCAGGCATAATCGGCCTTGGCGCTATAGGGAAATGCATTGCGGAGGCGCTTTCTGGATTTCATATGAAAATACTTTTCTGCGGAGGGCATCCGTCCGATGAGGAGACGGCACGCTATGGCGCTGTCCGTGTAGACTTGGAGGAACTCCTCAAAGAGAGCGATTTTGTGTTTCTGTCTTGTCCGGCGAACGAAAAAACAAGGAGAATGATCGGAAAAGAACAACTCGCACTGATGAAGAATACTGCCGTTTTGATCAATACTGCAAGAGGATCCCTGATTGACGAACGGGCTTTGGTGGAAGCTTTGAAAAACAAACAAATCGACTATGCAGGTATTGACGTGTACGATCATATAAATATCTGGGGTGAAATCGGAAACCCTCCGGACGGTTATTATCACGGAACAGATAACGTCCTGATGACACCGCATATATCCTATATTTCGGAAGAGTCCGACTTGGAACTTTACGACGCAGGATACGGACAGGTGAAGATCTTTTTAAATGGCGGATGGCCCAGTATGTGCGTCAACCCGCAGGTACGTGAGAAGCTTGGCAAATAAGACGATCCCTCCCGGCGTTTACGCCGGGAGGGATTTTAAACGGGGCCGATATAAGAGGCATCAGATTACTTTCCTGATATTGTACATTGACTCCAGTATGAGCCAGTTTATAGGGAAAAAGCTGTTTATAGTCCAGTAGCTGACACCGCCCAAATCATATATATCAACCAATTCCAGCCTGGCCTGGATGCTTCTGGCGTCATCGAACCAAACCTCATGCCTTTTTCCCGCGCTGTCAAAGTAGTTGAAATATGGCGACTGCGAGACCTCATCATATTGTATATTGGCACCGACTTTCAATGCGAGCAGTATGGCGCCATTATTTGTCAGCGTTCTGGCCGCGGAACCCCTTACAAATGGCAACGTCCAGTCGTATCCGTAATTTGGCATACCCATCAGGATCTTTTCGCTAGGCATCGCCGTGCTGGCATAGTCCAGCACCTTTCTCACCTGATTTATCGGAGAAACTGCCATAGCGGGACCGTATGTATATCCCCATTCATAAGTCATGAGTATCACATGGTCTGCAAGTGCCCCAATCGAAGGATAATCATGGGCTTCATATAAAAGGCCCTTCTGGTCTGCGCTCAGCTTCGGAGCAAGCGCGACCGTCACCGTATATCCCAAGGGTCTCAGTGTATTGACTATTCTACTTATAAAGTCGTTGTAATTTTGCATGTCCTCCGGATATAAGTACTCAAAGTCAACATCAAGTCCATAGTAATTTTTCTCCTGCAGGATAGCAACTATATTATTAATAAGCGTATTCTGTATCTGGACATTCGTCAGAATATCGTTTGCAAGTTCGCTGCTGAAGCTCGCGCCCTCCTCTATATTTGTGATGACCATCATAGGGGCTACCCCGGCATTTCTGGCCGCCTGTATTAGTTCTGTGTCATTAATAGTCTTTAAACTACCGTCTGATCTTACCTGATTGCTGAAAATGCTCAGATATGTAAGGTATGGAAGGGTATTTTTCAGGACATCGGCGTTAATGTTCGGAAAAGCATATCCGTTTACATAAATTGAGCCAAGTTTTTTTGGGGCTTGTGGTATAATAACAGTCTGCCCGGGCTGAAGTCTGTCGGGATTAGCGATTTGCTTGTTTACTGCCAGAAGCGTATCGAGCGGTATTCCATAACCCCGTGCCAGCGAGTACATGGATTGGCCGCTTGTTACCGTATGCGCCGTCAGATCCCCGGGGATCACTATGGTCTGCCCTATTACAAGCGAGTCGGCGTTTGGCAGTCGGTTAACGTCTGTTATCTTTTCAGCCGGAATGCCGTATTCTTTTGATATTTTATATATATTGTCGCCCGGCCGTACTACATGTATGATCAAATTTATCACTCTCCTATAAAAGTTAAATTTTAAATTGCCCACTATTATGTTATGCTAAAATACCTGATGCGTATAAGT
>JBFWIW010000106.1:0-5294 GCA_050253535.1 Oscillospiraceae bacterium | reverse complement strand
CTGTAAACGAGGCGCTTTGGAATGTCGAATATACAGGCGTTTCCGGCCAGATCGTCTTCAACGAGACAGGTGACGCCATCCGTGACGTTGCATATGTCAAGTGCGTAGACACCGCCGCCGGCACCTGGGAATTCGTCGCAGTCCAGGGTGTAAAATAAGGTGACGAAATACTAATTATTTCGAAAGGAAGCCGGGCGGGGGCATTTTGCTCCCGCCACGCTCCGTATAAAGGGGAGAGCATCCCAAATCGGCAGTAACACAAACTCCGATTGGAGGAAATTTGATGGAATCTCTAAACGCATATCTGCCATACATACTCGCGGGTGTGTCCGTGGGCGGGCAGTACGCGCTCATAGCCATCGGTTACACGATGGTTTATGGCATACTCAGGCTCATAAATTTTGCCCACGGCGATATCTTTATGGCGGCCGGTCTCATAATGATCTATATTTCGGCATCAATGCCGCTCTACATAGCTTTGCCGCTTGTCATCATAATCACGGTGTTTATAGGCTTTGCAGTTGAGCGCGTGGCATATAAGCCGCTCAGAACGGCGCCGCGCATGTCCGTTATGATAAGCGCTATCGGCGTTAGTTACCTAATACAGAACCTTGCGCTCTACGTCACTGGAGGCCTTGCAAAAACATATCCGTCGCTCCCATGGATAAGCGACACCATAACCATTTTAGGATGTACCACAAAGAGAGTCACCGTCATCACTCCGATACTTTCACTTGCCCTCATCATAGCCCTCGTCATCCTTATTAAAAAGACAAAAATAGGCATGGCGATGCGCGCGGTGTCGAAGGATTTCGATACGAGCCAGCTTATGGGCATAAAGATCAACACGGTTATAAGCGTGACATTTATTATCGGAACGTTCCTCGCGGCCGTAGGTTCCCTGCTGTACTTTTCGAGTTATACCGCAATTGTGCCGACATCCGGCGCAATGCCTGGCCTCAAGGCGTTTGTTGCGGCGGTCTTTGGCGGGATAGGGTCAATCCCGGGCGCCGTCATTGGTGCGTTTATAATCGGTATATGCGAGAACATCATAAAGAGCGGTGGTTCCAGTTGGACGACATTCTCTGATGCGTTCACTTTCGTTTTGCTCATAATCATACTAGTAGCCAAGCCCACCGGTTTATTCGGCGAAAAAGCAACGGATAAGGTATAGGTGGCGGATATGAGTAAGAAAAACAGTATAATATCGATAGCGATCCTTATAGCCTTATTCGTACTAGTTTTTGTGCTGGAGCAGGTTGTGCCCGCGTCGTCCATGCTCTTTACGGTTCTCAAAAAGGGTGTCATCTACGCGCTGGTCGCCGTCTCCATGAACCTGCTGAACGGCTTTACCGGCCTGTTTTCCTTAGGTCAGGCTGGTTTCATGCTCATAGGCGCCTACTGCTATGGCATATTCACGATCCCAATAATCGAGCGGGCTTCCGTCTACCAGTACTTTGACGGCGGTATTATTAACTTTACGGTGCCGGTTCTCATCGCGCTCGTTTTGGCGGGGATCTCGGCGGCTATTTTTGCCGCGCTTATAGGACTTCCCGTCCTGCGCCTCAAGAGCGACTATCTGGCGATTGCCACGCTGGGCTTTGCGGAGATCATCCGCGCCATCTTCCAGTGGAATGCGCTCGGCCCTGTAACGAACGGCTCGAACCTTTTGCGCAAATTTCCGACCTTCAACGACTTTAACATCAAGAACGCAAGCGGCGATGTCGTTGTCTATTTTTCAACACTCGTCCCGTTCCTCATTGCCGGATTCTGTATTCTGCTCATAGTCCTTCTCATAAACTCTTCATACGGACGCGCTTTTAAGGCGATAAGGGACGATGAGATAGCGGCGGAGGCCATGGGTATTAATCTCTTTAAACACAAGGAGATGTCCTTCGTAATAAGTTCGTTCTTCGCGGGTGTCGGCGGAGGGCTTTTAGCTATGTTTCAGACTACGATACAGGCCTCTGCTTTCAAGTCGAATATGACATATGAGATACTGCTTATAGTAGTCATCGGCGGTATAGGTTCCGTCACAGGGAGCTGTCTGGGATCGTTCCTGTTTGTTGCGAGCTCTGAGTGGTGGCTGCGCGGCCTTGATAACGGCACATTCTTGGGAATAGACGCGCCCACCATTTTCCGTGCCGGTTTCCGCAAGGTCGTTTTCGCGGTCATCATAATGGCCATTGTGCTGTTTTACAGAAAGGGCCTTATGGGCGAGCGCGAGTTCTCAGCAGAAGGTATCGGCAACTTCTTCCGAAAACGATTCAGAAGGAAGAAAAAGAAGGAGGTGCCGAAATGAGCGAGAATGTACTCCGGATTGAAAATGTGACAATGCAGTTCGGCGGAGTAATAGCGGTCAACAACCTCTCTCTGGAAGTAGACTGCGGTGAAATTGTCGCCCTTATCGGGCCTAACGGCGCGGGTAAGACGACGGCTTTCAACTGTATAACAGGGGTGTACGAGCCCACAAACGGAAAGGTCACTTTTCTGGGCGATACCATAGTCGAGAACCACCCGCAGGGCAAAATGAAAAAGCTCTATGCCGGCGAAAACCGCGGTATGTACACTAAGGCCGTGAGCCACACACCCGACAGAATAACTAAGCTGGGCATAGCCCGCACTTTTCAGAATATCCGACTTTTTAAGTCAATGACGGTCTTTGAAAACGTCCTGATAGCAAAGCATATGAGGGCAAAGCAAAACGTTTTTACCGCAACATTGCGCATAAACCACAAAGAAGAGAAGCGCGCCCGGGAGGAGACGGAATGGCTTCTCAAGGAGCAGGGGCTCTATTATCTGAAGGACGAAATTGCTTCAAGCCTTCCGTACGGCCTCCAGCGCCGCCTTGAAATAGCGCGCGCTTTGGCTACCGATCCGAAGCTCATACTGCTCGACGAGCCTGCAGCTGGTATGAACCCGCAAGAAACGCGTGAACTATCGGAATTCATAATGCAGATCAGGGACAAATACAATCTCACCGTTTTTATGATAGAGCATCACATGGACCTCGTTATGCATATATCAGACCGTATTTATGTCCTTGACTTCGGCAAGCTCATAGCAAATGGAACTCCGGATGAGGTGCAGAGCAATCAGCGCGTCATCGATGCCTATCTGGGGGTGGCCGACGATGCTTAAGATAACGGACCTGAAGGTTAACTACGGCGGCATAGAGGCCGTAAAGGGCATTTCGTTCGAGGTGCCAGAGAACAGCATAGTCACGCTCATCGGCGCAAACGGCGCCGGTAAGAGCACAACGCTCCGGGCTATCTCCAGTCTCGTAAAGATCGGCTCCGGAAAAATTGAATTTATGGGAAATGACATAACCGGGAAGGACGCGTCCTTCATCGTCTCCAAAGGAATCACCATGGTGCCGGAGGGCAGGCGTATATTCCCGGATATGACGGTGCTTGAAAATCTTCGCATCGGCGCTTACCTCAGAAGCGACGACCTCACCGACGACATAAACTGGGTGTTCGACCTGTTTCCGCGCCTGAAGGAGAGAAGCTGGCAGCTCGGCGGGACGCTCTCCGGCGGCGAGCAGCAGATGCTCGCGGTAGGCAGGGCTCTTATGAGCCGGCCGAAGCTCATGATGATGGATGAGCCGTCGCTAGGCCTCGCGCCTCTTATCGTGCGCGGTATATTCGACATTATAAAAGAAATCAACAAGCAGGGTGTCACCATACTGCTCATAGAGCAAAACGCCAATATGGCCCTTCAGACCGCTGACATCGGCTATGTCATGGAGACCGGCCGTATAACAAAAAGCGGTCCGGGAAAGCAGCTGTTTGCCGATCCTGCTGTAAAGGCTGCGTATCTGGGAACCTGACGGATGCCGGAAATCAGTGGGAGCATAATAATGTTAACCCACAAAAGAGCGGACATTTGGCGGTTAATTTTATAAAATCTCAATGATAAAAGGGCGTGAAACATTATGAAAAATGTTTCGCGCCCTTTAAATCGTCAGCTTTTTATGGATTTATTATCTGTCCGGGAACATCTTATGGAAGGTATCCATGTTATGGAGTGCCGCTTTACCGAGAGCGACGCCGTCGGCAAAGGCGATGACGGCGCTGTAACCGCGTTTATACAGCGCTTCGGCTTCTTCTGCGCTTGAGGCTATCGTACTGAGGAATTTGCCGGTGCCGATTACCTTGGATTCAATATAGCGGATGACTTCCTGGACCTTGGGTTCGGAGGGGTTGGCAAGGTAGCCCATGGACGTCGCAAGGTCGTTAGGGCCTATGAATATGCCGTCTATTCCATCGACCTCCAGTATTTCGTCGAGGTTCTGGACAGCGGTATAAGTTTCAACCTGGGTGATGACAATAATCTCTTTATTCGCGTTTTCAAGGTATCTCTTCGCATCGAGGCCATAACCGGCGGCGCGGGGGCTGCCCGCAATGCCGCGGATGCCATCAGGCGGATATTTACAGGCTTTGACGGCCGCTTCGGCCTCTTCGCGGGTGTTGACATAGGGGATGAGTATGCCGAGAATGCCCGCATCGAGCATCCTCTTTATCGTTACAAAATCGTTCCAGGGTGCTCTTGCCATTGGACAGACGCCGAAGTTTGAAACAGCCTGACACTGGCTTATGAGTATCTGAAGGTCGCCGGGGCCATGCTCCATGTCGACCATGACAAAAT
The DNA here is from genome assembly GCA_050253535.1 of Oscillospiraceae bacterium. Taxonomy (GTDB): domain Bacteria; phylum Bacillota; class Clostridia; order Oscillospirales; family Oscillospiraceae; genus JBFWIW01. The sequence continues at coordinate 644 of JBFWIW010000106.1, read as the reverse complement.
CGGGGCCGGTCTTTGCGACGATCTCAGCCGAAATCGGGCTGACCATCTGAAGCCAAGCGCCGATGGCCTTTTTACCGTCCTTCAGCATCCATTTGAGGTCATTATGTAAAACTTCGCCTTTCCTTAACATAAAGATCACTCCTATAAAAATTTTGGATATCTGAGATTATTTTACCACCGTTAAATATAATAAACAATATTAATTGTTATATCTGCATATTGCCATCAGAAAAATACCCTGCCAGGATGTCGACACACGCTCCGTAAGTGCGTATGCCGAGCTCCTGACCGTTAACCTTGAGGTAACTGTCATAGAACGCTTCGGAGACTTCTGTCACGGAGGACTGCATGGAAGCCCAGTATTCATTGTTGGCGTTCCAGTCGGCAAGCAGCTCTTCAGAAAACGTTGAATATATGCGCGTCCAAGCGTCGGCATCAACGGTAGAGAGAGCATTCATCAGATGAATGAGTCCTCCGAGGTAACCGGAATACTGATAATCTGCGCTGTCCGAGGTTATGCAGCCGAGGATGCCGACAAAATTCGCCTCGTCCTCAGCCGTTATGCCGCTTTGATGGGCGAGTTCGTGCGCTATTGTGAAGGGCATAAGGCTGTCTGGTGGGTCGGTATTGATATTTGACTCGCC
>JBFWIW010000105.1:0-5430 GCA_050253535.1 Oscillospiraceae bacterium | reverse complement strand
TCGCAATAATCATAGCAGTTATCGTTGTCGTCATGGTGGCCGCAACCACCTGCTGGTACACGGTTGACGATAAGCAGCAGGCGGTGGTTACCACTTTTGGCAAGGTCACGGATGTGACGGAAGCCGGTGTCCACTTCAAGCTGCCCTTTGGCATCCAAAATGCTCACAAGGTGGATGTAAACGTTTATCAGCGGATCGAGCTGGGTTATCGGACGGACAGCAGCGCGGAAGACGGCTACGTCATCGTAGACGATGAGAGTATGATGATCACCGGCGATTACAACATTGTAAACGTGGAGTTTTTTGTGGAATACAAGGTGTCGGATCCCCAGAAATATCTGTTTTCGTCCTACGAGCCGGAAGTCGTTCTGCGTAATCTTGTGCAGAGCCAGATTCGGAACGTTGTGGGCTCCACCAGTGTTGACGCAGTGCTGACGGACGGTAAAGAGGCCATTCAGATGCAGGTCAGAGAATTGATCACCGAGTTACTGGCGGAATATGACATTGGTCTTATGCTGACCGATGTGAAGATTCAGGACAGCGAGCCGCCCACGGAAGAGGTAAACTATGCCTTTAAGGCGGTGGAAACCGCAAAGCAAAACGCGGAAACGGTCATCAATGAGGCCAAGGCTTATGAAAACTCCGAGCTTCCGGCCGCTAACGCCAGGGCGGACAGCCTGATCCAAAACGCGGAATATCTGAAGCAGAAACGAATAAACGAAGCCATCGAGCAGGTGGCCATGTTTGAGGCTATGTACTCGGAATACGAGCTTAACCCCAATATAACCCGTTCCCGCATGTATTACGAGGCGATTTCGGAGGCTCTGCCCGGCATCAGGCTGTATATCGACATGTCGGAGGGCGGCGTTGAGAAGCTGCTGCCGATCGAAAGTTTTTCCAGTATTGAAACGACCGTCACGCCCTCCGCGGGCGGTACGGAAGGGGGCGTAAACTGATGAAAAAGAGAATTATTACCGCCGTTTCGGCCGTCATCGCTTTGGTCGTCGTCATCTGCCTGTTTTCGTCGGTCTATATCGTCGCCGAGAATGAATATGCCTGCACCGTCCGTTTTTCCAAGATCATCAACACTACGGAAGAGGCGGGGATTCATTTAAAGGTTCCTTTTGTCGACACTGTAAAGATTTTCCCAAAAGCAATTATGCTCTATGATATCAAACCCTCGGAGGTGCTTACCTCTGATAAACAGAACATGACGGTAGACAGCTACGTGCTGTGGAAGGTGGACGATCCCCTTTTGTTCTATCAGACATTAGGAAGTCTCGCGGTGGCCGAGCAGCGCCTGGACGCCATGACCTATAACGCGCTGAAAAATATTATGGGTACGGTAGCGCAGAAGGACATCATCAACGAGGACGACGCCGCAGGCCGGAATGAAATCTACGACGGCATCGCCAAGAATGTCTCAACAATTGCCCTCAACTACGGCATAAGTGTTGTGGACATAAAGATCAAGCGTTTTGATTTGCCGGAGGCGAATGAGCAGGCGGTATATTCCCGCATGATTTCAGAGCGCAACCAGATAGCGGAGAAATACATAGCCGACGGAGAGTACGAATCGTCCATTATCCGCAACAACGTGGACAAACAGGTAAACATCATCGTCTCCAATGCCAAAGCCCAGGCCGCCGCATTGGTGGCGGAAGGCGAACAGGAATATATGCAGCGTCTTGCCGCGGCCTATGACACGTCCGACAAGCAGAACTTCTATGAGTTTACCCTCGCCCTGGACGCGTTGCAGGCATCTCTGGAAGGCACGGACAAAACCGTGATCTTAGGTTCTGATTCGGCCATAGCCCAGGCGCTTATGAACCCTTAATCGCCGCGGTCCGCCGCAGGGCCGGCAAATAATTCAGCACGCTTTCATTAAGATATTTCCTCATGCCGTCGCAGCCTGTTCGGGGGCTGCGGCGGCTTTTCCGTACGCATCGATGGACTTCGCCCGGCGCGGAAACTGCGCGCAGGCGTCTCCGGGGGACAGCCGCGCCGCCGGTACCTTATCAGGATTAAGCCGCAGGTGCCCGTCCGCGGAGCCCGGCAGCCGCACGCCGCGCACTTCACGGCAGCATCCCCCGGACGGGAAGGCACAGGCCGGTGGGCGCTATGCCCGCGCCGATGGGCAGCAGGCGTTCGATATGCCGGACTGTCCTCCGGTGCTTTTTTGATTTTATACATTTCTGACATTTCTCCTTTCCGAATGTTACTTTATGTCAATAGTAACTCAACGAGTTACCTAATGCGCAAAAAAATAGGGTTATTCGGAGAAACCCGCTCGTGTGCGCGGGGGCGGGTCTTCTGCCGCACCGGATATTGTTCTGCGGTTTATCGGTGCCGGCAGAACAATCCCCGCAGCGCGGTCTTCGCATAAAGTGCATTTAACATAAGATTTACCAACAGATAACACCAATTTTTTCTCTTTCCCGTTATAATGATTCCATAGGATGAATGTGAAAGGGGTAAAACCATGCGGCGGGCTGAACAATCTGAGGTGAACCGTGATTTTATAAATGAACAGGAAGCAAGTCAAAGAGAACAATTTTTAAGTATATTGGAGCATAAACTGATTACCACGGTATTTCAGCCCATTGTCTCCCTGCGCGACGGCAAGGTGTACGGGTATGAAGCGCTCAGCCGCGGTCCTCAGGGCACGGATTTGCATATGCCGAAAAGACTCTTTGAAATGGCGGAGAGATTCGATCAGCTGTGGGAACTGGAGCTGGTCTGCCGCAGCAAGGCCATTGAAACGGTTTACGGGCTTCAGGCCAGGATGAAGCTGTTTTTGAATGTGAACCCCAATATCATGCACGACGTCAAATTCAAACAGGGGTTTACAAAAGAGTATCTCAACCGTTATTTTATCAATCCGCAGGACATTATTTTTGAGATTACGGAAAATGTTGAGGTTGATAATACCAAAGATTTTAAAAGTACGGTCCAACATTATAAAAATCAGGATTACAGGATAGCAATCGATGATGCCGGCGCGGGGTATTCGGGTCTGAACATGATCTCCGACGTTCATCCGCATTTTATAAAACTGGATTTGAATCTGATCCGGAATATTGACAAGGATATCACGAAACAATCGCTTGTCAGGGGTATGCTGGAATTTGCCTCGCTCTCCAATTCTTATCTGATTGCCGAGGGAATCGAGACGGAGGACGAGCTGCTGAAGCTGATCGAGATCGGTGTTCACTATGGGCAGGGGTATTTTATACAGAAGCCGAACCCCGCCGTTCTCCCGATCCGCGGGGAAATCATCCGGACCATTCATGAGGCGAACAGAAAGATTAACCATATCTGGGACAGGCGGCTGAGCGATATCAATATCGGAAATATCTGCAGAGCCGTAAGGACTGTGAATGCCGGAATATTGACGGTGCAGATCTATGAGATGATAAAAAACGACTGCACCCTGCCCGGATTCTGCGTGACGGAGGCGGATTCGGTGGTGGGCGTCATCACAAGGCAGGAGCTGTTCCGGTATATCTCGGGCCAATACGGCTATAACCTCTACAGCAAAAAGCCGGTCAGCGCCATAATGAGCGGGGAATTCTTGAGCGTGGATTATGAAGACAGCATCGAAATTGTCGCGAAAAAGGCGATGCGGCGGGAAATAGACAAAGTCTATGATTTTATCACGGTCACCAAAGAGAACAGGTATTTCGGAGTCGTGACGGTAAAGGATCTGCTGGAAAAAGCAATCCAGATCGAGGTGAGCAACGCGCGCCACCTGAACCCGCTCTCGCAGCTGCCGGGAAACCTGATTATTGAGAATCAGCTTGAATACTGTATTGAGGAACAGCCGGACGCGGTGGCGCTCTATCTGGATATGGACAACTTCAAGGCCTACAACGATGTCTACGGTTTTGAAAACGGCGACAGGCTGATAAAATGTATCACGCAGATTCTTAAAGACCAGATACCGAGGGAAGATTTTATCGGCCATATCGGGGGAGATGATTTTGCTGTGATTCTTTATAATGCGTCTGCGGCGCAGGCTGAGGAGATATGCGGGCGCATTCTCGCGGAAATCGACGCTTCGGTCCTGAAATTTTACAGTCAGAACGACATCGACCAGGGTTATATCGTGACAAAAAACAGGAACGGAATAGAAGAGAGCTTTCCGCTGACCTCCATCTCGATCGCCGGGGCGAAGATCGGCAGATTCAAGACGATTTACGAGCTCTCGGAAAAGATGGCCATGCTGAAAAAACAGTGTAAACAAATGCAGGGAAGCAACTATATCATTATTTAGAACCTTTACATATCCGCACAACGAGCACTTCTTGGAAAGCCTGAAGGGGCACATACGCTATGAGGGAGAGCTGCACAACAGCTTTCAGAATTTTATTGCGGCCCCTCAGAAAAAGCCTGAGGAAAGCGCGGCGGCGTCTGTGGAAGAGTACATGCTTACCGCACATCGGTTACAAGAGTAGTCAGAGCAAAAAGCTATCAGAATAGAAAGAAAATGAACCGTTCCCGTGCTTCCCGGTCCGGTGCTTCGCATGCCGCATTCTAAAGGCGCTTTCAGGATAAATACCACCTGCTTTTCCGGTATAGCCAAGCCCATGCCGGTGTTATGCAATATAATTGAAACTAAATAAATTGGAAGCTTATTAATCAATAAATGACGAATTTTATATATTATCAGCATTTGGGCGCCGTATTGACATGCGGCCTTTCAGGTTATATAGTGGGGGTATTATGAAATATGTATAAGGTGTATAAGCAAGGTGAAGCCTGTCGCCCCCGCGAAAAATAAAAAGGAGGCCCTGTGATGAAAGTCTCTCTTATACAGCCGCTCATCTGCCAGGAGGAAACGAAGGAGCAGAAGATCGCCCGCATTGCCGAAAAGCTGGACGCCTGCAAAGGCGCGGAAGTCATAGTTTTGCCGGAGACATGGAACACCGGCTCGTATACGGTCGAAAAACTGGTGAACGAAGCCGAAAGCGCAGACGGACCAAGCCACGCCATGCTCCGGGAAAAGGCCAGAAAACTCAATTGTTATATCGCAGGTACGATAATAGAGCGCGGCGGGGACGGAAAGCTGCGCAACACGCTCCGCTTCATTTCACCGGAGGGAAGGGACGCCGCCGTCTATATTAAGCGCCATCTCTCAACCTTCAGCTCGCCGGAGTCAACGTTAATGGTCCCGGGAACCGAGTCCGTCACGGCGGACACGGACTTCGGCCGCTTCGGATTCTCCATCTGTTACGACGTGCGCTTCCCCGAGCATTACCGCGAGCTGCTTATAAAGGGCGCCGACTTCATCCTGTCGCCCGTGGCGTGGCTCTACCCCAGGGTGGATCAGTACCGCGTGCTCTACCGCGCCCGCGCGATAGAAAACGTGTGCTACATGTTCACCTGCAATTTCGTCGGCTGGGAGAGCGGAAAACAGTATTTCGGCAG
>JBFWIW010000104.1:2989-5571 GCA_050253535.1 Oscillospiraceae bacterium | reverse complement strand
ATCACGCGTCCGGTCTCGTGCGCGTTTCTCATCATAACGCTCGGCTGCCTCATAGTGCCGTTTGTCCTGAACATCGTCCGCGGCAACAGGGCCAAGAAGGAAGCTGAAGCGCTGGCGGCCGCGGGCGGGCCGGAGAACAAGGATCGCTGACCGCCTCGGTTTTGCCTTCCGGCATACGCCGAACGCACCGCCGCGGGCATAAAAATTGCTCACGGTAATTTCCGTGAGCAATCCGAAAGACAGTTTAGTATTTCTTGTGCTTGAGGGCCTGCTCGATCCTATGGAAGTTGTCCACGGCGGAGGGTTTTCGCGCCGCGATAACCGTGTAGATGGCGTCGATTATAGCCATCTGGGCTATGCGCGAGTTCATGGCCACTATGCGGTACTGGGTCTCCTTGCTGGCGGTGTAGAGCTGGATATCCGATATCTTTGAGAGCGGCGAGGTGCCGATGCTGGTGAGAGAGATAATTTTAGCCCCGCTCTTCTTCGCGATCTTGGCGTTCTCGACAATGTCGCGGGAGCTGCCGGAGTGGCTTATGGCGACGACCACGTCCCTTTCGGTGTGGTTTATGGCGGCAATCGCCGCCAAATGCGGGTCCGTGAACGCCGCGGCCTTGATGCCGAGCCGCATCAGTTTGTGCTGAAAGTCCAGAGCAATGGCGTGCGAGTTGCCGATGCCCATAATGAACACGGTCTCGGCATTCATGATTGCGTTTGCCGCCTGCTCGATCGACGATATCTTCAGGACGTCGTGCGTGAAGGTCAGCGCGTGGAGCGTACCCTGGAAGACCTTGTCCACAATGGCCTCCACGGAGTCGTCCGGCTTGATTTCCTCGTGTATGCTCTGCAGCGGGGAGACGATATCCTGAGCGAGGGAGACCTTGAGGTCCTGATAGCTGTCCAGCCCCACATGGCGGCACATGCGTATGACGGTGGCGTCGCTCACACCGCTGGCTTCCGCGAGGCCCGCCACCGAGAGATGGATGACCTCCTCGGGGTTTTCGCAGATATAGGCAGCCACGAGCTTCTCCGCGTTGCTCAGGGAGCCCGCCATTGTGGAAATTTTAAGAAGGAGCGCCGGTGTGCGGTCGTTGTTCATAGGAATGCCTCCTGTCGGAGTATTTTATTGCACTACCGGCTTGTCCTTGCAATTTTTGCGAAATACTTGTTGCAAATCCTTGAAATACATGAGTATTCCTGCGGCTTCACACCTTGTCTTTCGCAAAAATCCGCTGCGCCTCCATCGGCGATATTTAATCGGCAGAGCAATAATAAAATTATAATCGGTATTTCAAAAATATTCAATAATATTTGCAATATTATTTCACAACAAAAGAATATTCAAAGCGTTTTGCCGCCGTTTGCGCGGCAGCCGAATTCAGAAAAGGAATAAAACCTCCCGTGTGAGGGAGGCCTTCATTACAAATTGTGCGCCTGGGCGCATGGGAGGTTATTATGGAATATAAAGCGTTTATGACCGATATGATCCGCGGCGAGCTGGAGGACGTGGTCGGCGTCTCAAACGTGAGTACCAGCGAGGCCGAAAAACTGACCTACGGCGTGGACTATTTCTGGGTTGCGCGCATGTGGGCGGACAAGGGCCGCAGACCCCCGGAGGCGGATTTCATCGTGCGCCCCGAAAATGCCGGGGAAATATCAAAAATCATGAAGATAGCCAATTACTACAAGCTGCCGGTGCAGACCTGGGGCGGCGGTTCCGGCTCGCAGGGGAGCGCCTTACCCATGGCGGGCGGTATACTTCTGGATATAAAGCGCATGTGCAGGCTCATTTCCATAGACGCGTGCACACGGAGCATAACCGCGGAAACGGGTATGGTTTTCCAGACGCTGGAATGGTATGCTAATGAAAAAGGCTATTCCATAATGCACATGCCGTCATGCCTGACATGCGGCACAATAGGCGGGGCCCTCGCGCACAGGGGCATCGGGATACTTTCGACAAAATACGGCAAGATAGACGACCAGTGCATGAGTATGGAGATCGTGCTGCCGAACGGCGATATCATAAACACGCTGCCGGTGCCGAAGCACGCCGCAGGTCCCGACCTGAACCAGATATTCATCGGCTCGGAGGGGACACTCGGCGTGATAACAAAGGCCACCTTCAAGCTGCTCCCGCTTCCCGAGACGCGCAGGTTCCGCGCCTTCCTGTTCAAGGACTTCGGGGTGGGGCTTGCCGCCTGCCGCGACATCGTACAGACGGTGAAGCCCTCCATTCTGCGCCTTTTCGACCAGGCGGAGACGGCATCCATCATAAAGGACGTGCTGGGCTTCTCCAGAGAGGGTTCCTTCATGAACCTCGCCTTCGAGGGAAACGCCGAGATTGTGGCGGTGGAGGAAAAGCTGGCCTTCGCCATATGCGAAAAATACGGCGCCATGGACCTCGGCAGCGAATACGGCGAGAAGTGGTTCGAAAACCGCATAACCTTCTTTTATCCGGGCCACATCATGAACAACCCACAGATGTTCGGCACCATGGACACGGCCTGCACCTACACGAACGTCGAAAAGATATACCGGGCTATGAAGCGCGCGGTGGAGCAGTTCCCCGGCGTCCGCTT
>JBFWIW010000104.1:0-2889 GCA_050253535.1 Oscillospiraceae bacterium | reverse complement strand
TAATCAAAATAATCGACCGGGCCGAAGGGGGAAATATCTCCGGAAGCGAGCCGGACGCGGAGCTGGAGGCGCTTATTGCCGGGCTGCCGGATAAGGCCGGAACGCTCCTCTATCTGGGCGACACCGCGCGGCATCAGGCAAAGAGCGCCAAAGCGGCCGTAAATCTTTTAAAAAAGGCCGCGGCTGACTTTACGGTGCTTAAAGACGAGCCGGACTGCGCCGCCGGTCTCGGCGACCTCATAGGCTATGTTGACGAGGTGCGGCAAATCGCCAAAAAGAGCTTTGAAGCCATGGCGGAGAGCGGGGCGAAGACTATAGTTGTGCTCGACCCGTCATGCGCTTCGTTTATGAAGCGCCAGTGCGCCGAGTGGGGCATACTGCCGGAGTCGGAGATCGTAACCGCTACCGCCTATTTCGCAAATCTCATCGCGGACGGTAAGCTGAGTCCCAAAAAGCTCGGCGGAAAAGCCGCCTTCCACGACCCGTGCAGGCTTTCCCGGGATCTTGACGAGACGGAGCCCGCGCGGGATATCATAAAAGCAATGGGCATTGAATTAAACGAGCTGTTTTTGAACCGGAAGCTGACGAAGTGCTGCTCGGGGCCGGTTTTACGCGAGACGTACCCGGAAATATCGGCGTTAATGGCATCCGCCCGCTGGGCGGACGTCGGGACGGCGGGCGTAAAAAGGCTCATAACCGCCTGCCCCGGCTGCGCCGCGATACTGGGCGGGTCCGTGCCGGCGGGCGCGGAGCAGTTCGACCTGTTTGCGCTTCTGGACACGGCGTGCGAGTAACTTTATAGTTAACAACGGGGGGCGACGGATATGAAGTATATGCTGGGCGTTGATTTCGGCGGGGGGGCCTCAAAGGCCACGCTCCTTTCCGAGAGCGGGGAAAAGGTGTGCGCGGCGTCTGGCGAGTACGCCATGCGCTATCCGAAAAACGGCTGGGCGGAACAGGACCCGGATGAGATATACGGCGTTTTTGTGTGTAATGTCCGCGCCATTCTGGAGAAATCCGGCGTGAATCCCGAAGACATAGCGGCCCTGTCTTTGGACGGCGGGACACATATAGCCGTGCTGCTGGACGAAAAGGACAAAGTCATCCGCCCCGCCATCTACTGGTCGGACACGCGCTCGGCCCGCGAGGCCGCGGCGCTTGGGGATTACCGCGAAAAAATAACAGGGCTCGCCTTCAATCCGCCGAGCAGTATCTGGACGCTCCCGCAGCTCATCTGGCTGCGCGAGGCGGAGCCGGAGAACTTTGCTCGCATAAACAGGATACTTTTTCTCAAGGATTATATAAGGTTTCGCCTTACCGGCGAGTTCGTGACGGATGCTATCGAGGCTATGGGTTCGATGCTTTTGGACGCGAACACGGGAAAATGGGACCCGTGGCTCTGCGCGCTTGCCGGCGTCGAAGCGGCCATGCTGCCGCCGATAGCCCAGCCCTCAGACATTGTTGGAACGCCCACGGCGAAGGCCTGCGCCGAGACGGGGCTCTCGAAAAAGACCATGGTCTGCGCCGGAGCGACGGATACGGTTATGGAAGTTTACGCCGCGGGCGCGGTAAAAAAAGGGCAGGCCACGCTGAAGCTGGCCACCGCCGGGCGAATATGCGCCATAACGGACAAGGCCATACCCAGCCCGCTTCTGGTGTGTTACCGGCATATCATCCCCGGCCTCTGGTACCCCGGCACCGCGACAAAGACCTGCGCCGCGGCGCTCAGGTGGTACCGAGACGCCCTGTGCGCCGGAGAGGTGCGGGAGGGCGGCGAAAAATCGGTTGACGTCTATAAGCTCATAGACGAGGCGGCGGCAAAGGTGCCCGCGGGGAGCGACGGACTCCTGTTCCACCCGTACCTTCAGGGCGAGATAACGCCCTATCCGGACGCCGCCCTGCGCGCCAGCTTCACAAACGTGTCCACGCTGCACACGAAGGGGCACTTCAACAGGGCGGTCATGGAGGGCGTCGCCTACTCCATGCGGGACTGCATGCGCGTCATCGGCGAACTGGGCATTGAGATAACGGACAACATTCGCATGATAGGCGGCGGCAGCAAGTCGCCCCTGTGGCGGCAGATCGTTGCCGACGTGCTGGATATCCCGCTCTGCCGGTCGCTCACGGACGACTCGTCGATGGGCTCCGCGATGCTCGCGGGGGTCGCCGCGGGCGTGTTCCCGGGTTTTGAGGAGAGTACGGAGATTTGCAGCAGGACGGGGGACACGGTGTATCCGAACAAGCAGAACCGCGCCGTGTACGACAGGGGCTTTGACGCCTACCGCCGGATACACGACGCGCTCTCCCCGATATACGGTGATCTGAACGCATGAAAATACTCGTCTGCATCAAGCAGGTGCCGGAGGCCGCCGGCACTTTGACGGCGTGCCCCGCCGGAAAGCCGGGACGGTCGATGAATCTCGCCGACAAAGCCGCGCTGGAGGCCGCGCTCTCCCTTAGAGACGATTCCGGCGGCAGCGCGGACGTTTTCAGCATGGGCGTACCGTCGGCGGAGGCCATGCTGCGGGAGCTTCTGCAGCTGGGTATAAACCGGGCGGCGCTGGCGACGGACCCCGCCTTCGCGGGGAGCGACACGCTGGCGACAGCGCGCGTGATTTCAAGTGCGGCAAAATATCTCGGCGGCTACGACCTGATACTCACGGGGCGCAGGGCCTCGGACGGCGAGACGGGGCATACGGGTCCCGAGATTGCGGCAATGCTGGGAATGCGGTGCGTCACCGATGTCATAAAGCTGAAAAAATCCGAAAACGGGCTTTTGTGCGAGCGCCTGCTGGAGGACAAAAAAGTGACGCTTAGCGTGCCGCTGCCCGCGGTAGTTACGGTGAGCGGGGGATATCTCCTGCGCCCGCCGTCCATAGCCGGAATGCG
>JBFWIW010000103.1:0-5814 GCA_050253535.1 Oscillospiraceae bacterium | reverse complement strand
CGGCGGGATAAAGACAAATATCGGGATGCTGCAGATTTTAATCGGCATGTCCGGTATGGGAATCGGCACCGCATACATCATAACGCAGAGCCGCGGTATCAGTGTCGACTGGGATATAATGCTGATAACCAGTACCGCTTTGTCCTTTGTTTTGACGGGAATCTTTTTTTCGTTAGTTAAATTCAATGTGACAAAAGGCAAAAAAGAACGCTGTCTGATTAAAACAGAGGGCCGGATCATCGATTTAAAGACCGCTTTCGGAAAAGACAGTGTCCTCTCCAGAGTCGGCAGAGGCGAGTATGCGCCGGTTTACGAATACACGTTCGGAGAAAAAACGTATCGGAGCGAGTCCGACGTCTATGTCCGCATGCGGCATAAGACAAGAGACCAAAAATTAAATACGCCGGTGACGATTTGGGTTAACGCGCATAAACCGGCCGAGACCTATATCCCAGCGGAAGCGGCGTCCTTCAGAACCTTCGAACGCGGATTCCGCTTTCTGGGAATCGTCGGCATCGCCTGCGGTATTTTTATTCTGATTCTGCTCCTGACGTGACGCAGACAGCGGGTTGCTTTATCGTCTTAAAATATTTGGGGCAGCACCGTACAATTTCACGGCCTGCGCCTCAAACGCCCGCCGGCGACGAGAGGGCGGCAGGGCGGGAAATCAACCGTAAAGATGTTTGCTTTTTAGTGGAAGACAGTATTAACAGTGCGTTGTTTTTTCAATACAGGATAAACAAACGAAAGCCCCGAAAGCCATAATTTAGTGGCTTTCGGGGCTTTTGCTGTTGAACGGGCCTGCACTGCCGAACGCGTTATTCTGTTATCCCATCAGAGGAGAGATAAGATTTGCGAAGGATTTCTTTGCCCTGCAAGGCCAAAGAGAGAGCGGGCCCGCCGCCGCCGTCTGCCTTTCCGGAAAAATAACATCCTCGCTTTTTATTTTCATCATCGCAGTCAAATGGCAGTATCAGTTTTTGGTTTTGTCATGCCTTGACGTTTTACTGTTAAACTAATCTGTTAAACTTCTTTTAATCCTGAATGAGGCCCTTGGAAACCAAAAAATCATGTGCAACGGTTTCTGCCTTCATTCCGTCGGAATCAACCATGGCATTCAGACTCTGCATAGTATCTTCATCTATCATTCCGGCTAATTTATTCAGTGCTTCCTCGATTTCAGGATATTTATCGAGAGTATCCTGCCGTACAACAGGCAGCGCATCATAAGGAGGGAAGAACTGCAGATCATCCTCCAATATTTTCAGATTAAAAACCTTAATTTGGCCGTCTGTGGAGTAAGCGTCTATTACGTCAACATTTCCTTCATCCAGAGAACGGTACATAATACCGTGGTCCATACCGATGACATCATTGAATTCCATGCCGTAAGCCTGCTGCAATCCGGGATACCCGTCGGGACGATCCTTGAATTCAAATTCGCAGCCCAACTTCAGATCATTTGATACACTCATAAGATCGCTGAATGAATTCAGGTTATACTCCTGGGCTGTTTCCTGCCTAACGGCCAGCGTATAGGTGTTGTTGAAACCGAAGGGTTCCAATATTTTCAAATCATCCTGCGGAACCATCTCCAGTGCTTTTTGCAGCGTCTCTTCAGAGGTTCCGGTTTCCTCCTGATAATAGTTTGCGACAATTGTCCCCGTATAATCGGGATACAGCTGAATATCGTCGTTCTTTAAGGCTTCCCAGGCCACGTTGGAACCGCCCAGATTGACCTTGCGTTCTACGTTTAAATCCGTCTGGTCCTCGATCAGATCGGCCATTAAATGTGCCAGTATAATGTTCTCTGTAAAATTCTTTGATCCTATGGTAATGGTTTCGCTGCTTTTTGAACATCCTGCCAAAGTGATAATCAGTGCGATAGTTATCAGTAATAAAAATATCCTCTTTTTCATATTACTCCTTCCAAATTCAAAATTTTTAAAATTTAAGTCCTCTTGGTGTAACAATTTTTTCCAGTCGGCCGAGCAGCCAATCGAGAATCAGCGCAAGCAGCGCGGCGGGGAATGCGCCAATCAGTACAAGAGCATCAATATTTCTCTGTATTCCCAGCAGAATAAAATCACCCAGGCCTCCGGCGCCAATAAAGGCCGCCAATGTTGCCGTACCCACATTTATGACGGTCGCCGTCCGAATACCGGCCATAATCACGCTGAGCGAAAGCGGCAGTTCAACTTTAAAAAGAATCTGCCAATTGGTCATACCCATTCCTCTTGCCGCTTCAATTGTCGATTTGTCCACATCTTTGATCCCTGTGAATGTATTGCGTATGACCGGAAGCAGCGAATACAGGAAAAGCGCAGAAACTGCGTTCTTGATTCCGATGCCGAACAAAGGGATCATAAAGCCCAGTAAAGCCAGGCTTGGGATCGTCTGCAATACGCCGGCGACACCCAAAACACCTCCTTCCAGGAACTTAACCCGGGTAATGAGGATGCCGAGCGGTATGCCGATCAGTATGGCGATCATCATTGAGAGGAAGACCAGTTCAATATGCTGAACAAGTGCCTGCATCAGATCCTGCCAGCGCATTTGAACCTGCTGGTAGATCTGTTCCCACAGCGACAAATCTCTCATTTTTCACCCTCCTTCTCTTCCGTCCATTGGCTTGCAAAGAGTGAAAGCAGCGAACCGCGTGTGACTACGCCAATAATCCTTCGCGATTCGTCCACCACGGGTATGATGCCGAATGGGGCATGCGTAATATTCATCAAAGCGTCCTTTGCCGTGGCGGACTTATCCAGAACCGGATCCGCAGGCTTCATGATTTTATCGACCGTTTCAATCTTTTCCTGTTTCGCCTGCAGGTCATATGCGGATATTATGCCTAATAGCCTGCCGTTGCCGTCTTCAACGATCAGCGTGTCCGTTTTTCGCTGGCGCATAAGGTTTATCGCCTGCACAGCCGAACGCGTCGGCAGCGTAACGGCCGGATTATCCCGCATGATATCGGTTACCGGTATCAGGTCCGGATTTTGATAAATCCTGTTTTTTCCTATAAAGTCTTCAACGAATCCGTGCGACGGATTGGTCAGAAGCTGATCCGGCGTATCCAGCTGAAGCAGCTCCCCTTCCCGCATTATGGCAATGCGGTCGCCCAGCTTCAGCGCTTCATTCATGTCATGGGTGACAAAAACGATTGTTTTATGCATATTGGCCTGAAGCTTCAGAAGTTCTTCCTGCAGCTGTTCCCTTGTTATGGGGTCAAGCGCGCCGAAAGGCTCGTCCATCAAAATAATATCAGGATTCGCGGCAAGCGCCCGGACAACGCCAACACGCTGCTGCTGTCCCCCGGACAATTCCTTCGGATATCGCTTTGCATAGAGCCCCGGATCCAAATCAACCATGTTCATCAGTTCTTCAACGCGGTCCTTGATCTTCTTGTCGTCCCATTTATTTAATTTTGGAATGAGCGAGATATTTTCCTCAATCGTATAATGCGGGAACAAACCAATCTGCTGAATGACATAACCTATGTTTCTCCGCAGAATTACCGGATCAAGTTTGTTTATGTCCTTACCGTCGATATAAATCGTCCCGCTGGTATGAGGTATCAGGCGGTTAATCATTTTCATAGTGGTCGTTTTTCCACATCCGCTTGGACCAATCAGCACCAAAAACTCACCGCGATTGATCTTGAAATCAACAGCTTTTACCGCTTCATATCCGTCGCTATAGGTTTTGCTCACATTATTAAACTCTATCATTATCGGCCTCCTTATACGTCAATTTTTGAGGGTAAACACTGACAAAACCTAATTAAGAATATAATAAAACAAACTGCATGTCAAATTTTAGACATTTTATGTTTTTTTAATAGCATATTTTTCCGCAAATAAACCGGTTATCCGTATAATTTAGGAACTATCCCGTTTAGGATGGTTCCTTTGCTTTTTTCACGGTCTTCTTAATCCTCGCACGATCGAAAATCCGAGGGATTGGCAGGCTTGAAACCGTCTGCCGGCTTTGCCCGTCCGCCTCTGCCGGCGAAGCTGCCGATACCTGCGGTGACCGGCGGCGCGCTGACATCCCTATTGCCCCAGTTCTTTTCGGCGAACCAATGCGGCGGGGTCTGTGAGCGCTCTTCCAACTCCCATTATATCCCATATTTCCCGATTGGGCAAGGGGTTAAGGCCGTTTTTGATCAGATAACTTATAAATAATACCGCCGCCTTCAAGCTCATGAAGGCGGCGGTATTATTCTGCAATTATAAATTTTTTCAGTGATTATGTTCTGCGGCCATTGCATCCGCTTTTGTTTTATGAACCGTACCTTTTGGATGCTGGGGAGGGGCGTAGATTGAATATAGTTTCAAAGGCCTGTTGCCGGTATTGATTATGTTATGCCATGTCCCGGCAGGTATGATGATCGCATAATCGCCGGAGACTCTTCTTTGAAAATCCAGGTTATCCTTGCTTTGTCCCATTTTTACAAGTCCCTGACCTTGTTCAATTCGTATGAATTGGTCAAGGTTCGGATGATTCTCTAACCCGATATCCTCTCCGACCCTGATACTCATAAGCGTAAGCTGCAAATGGTTTCCCGTCCACAGCGCTGTGCGAAATGTATTGTTTTGTTTGGTTGCCTGATCAATATTTATAACAAACGGTTCCGGCCCATAATCCTTCAGCACCATACTATTTGAATTCATATTATCTGGACAAGGGCATCTTCTGAGCAAATAGCTCAACTCCTTTCACATGCCTATATCTCATCATATGATTATTATTTTTTATGTGTGTATCCGAAGCCGCAAGGAGTCCCCGTGCTATACCCATGCTTTAACACAACACATCGGAGGTGTGCTGTATCCCCGTTTAAATTCAGATAATGTTATGGGCAAATTCCCCCGATGTCACTGCCTATGCATCACTGATGCTTCTGCAAAAGCTTCAGCATATCAACGTCGAGGTAAAAGTCTTTGTATTCCGCAGGTTCGACTCCACCATAAAAGTAATCGGAGTGCTGCATGGAAAAATAGTCGTTGCTGAACCAGCTGAAACCGTAATCGGCGAACGCCGACAGCATATCGTCGTAATACGCCAGCGCGGAATCGTGAATACAGCCGCTGTCGTTCGCGGCGCACTCAAAACGCACAAACAGATTCGGCGAATAGGCGGACATTGTCGCCGCCCAGGCATCGATGGTCTGTTCACTGGCCTCGGCAAAGACAGAAGCCGTCGTATAGGTAACATCCGGGTTGATCGTAATCGTATTACCGCTGCCGTAACTGTTCGGCGAGAGCATGATCGTGGAGGTTTCTTTCAATGCCGGGTCCGCTTTTTCCACCCCGGCCATCGCCGCGTCATATGCCGACGTAAACCACCACCGCTCGACTGCGTACTGTTCCGGAAGCGTAACGTTGATCCCGCTCCATTCAAACCAGTTCCCGCCGTAGCTGATCTGCAGATCCTGAACGTCCGATGGCAGGGTGACGCTTATGAGCTTGTCGCTCTCCGCGAAAGGATAATAACGGGAAAGCGGGTATCCGACGTTGTAGCTCTCGGTCGAAAGGTCTTCGCTGTACAGCGTCTCGCCGTCCGCTGTAATTTCAAAACTGCCTTCGCCGTCAACCTCCGACAGGTAAATAACTATTGTTGTCCCCGCGGCCAGTTCTCCGTTCATATCGAGCGATGATCCGTTGTTGATATGGTATTGCGTGGCATAAATGGCCGTCGGATAGCTCGGCTTGAACATCGAGTGATTCTGATGGTCGATATTGTCGCCTTCCGATGCCGTCATGCCGGAATAGACAAACGGCATTTCACAAAAGTTCGAAATCATAACCG
>JBFWIW010000102.1:0-5865 GCA_050253535.1 Oscillospiraceae bacterium | reverse complement strand
ACGAGATATCTCCCTTGACCTCGGCGTATTGATACATTTGGTTCGCTCCGATGTCCGGCATACCGTTCGTAGCGTAGTCGATTGTGAGCGTGCCGGGGTTGAGCCAGCCATAGCCCTTGATGAGCCCGACGCAGTCCGTTGTGCGTCCGCCGAGCCAATTGGCCTGAATGAAATCGGCGTAGTTTCCCACGCCTTCGGGGTACTGCGCCAGCTTGGACTCATAAAGCGCTTCTGTGAGAACGTTGCCGAAGGTTCCCCACACATAGCCCCAGCCGGACTCCCAGGCATGTACGGCATAGACCACCAAATCCTGATTGTTTTTCGCCGTAAGATCAACGAACGCGGAGATATCAAGCTCCAAACTCGCACCACCGCCTCGCTCGTATTCGCCGGAAAAAACAGCGCCGCCGCTGCGCGTCCTGCCGTAGATAGCGTCGGCGTTTTCCCGAACGGTGTCGGTGATCTCCGCGCCCATGACGGCCGCGATGTTTTTATACACCGTCTCCAGAGATGCGATGGGCACGGCGACGGTGTATGTGGTTTCATGCGCCACGCCTTCCTCGTCCGTCCATGTGTCGGTTCGCTGATCATAGGTGACAAAGCAATCGACAAATTGCGAGATGGGGGCTGCGGATGGGTGCTCATAGCCGAAATACAGAGCATAAAAAACAGCCTTGACCCGGTGAGAGTCGAGACCGTTTCCGTTTTCCGTCATGGCGCTGACTGCGGCTATATTGCTGTCGATGCCGGCGAAGCTATTCCGCATCTCCTCGATGTATTGACGGTACACCTCGGGAACCGTCCCGGAGATCGTGCCGCCATAGTAGCACAGGTCAACGGCTGCGATGTTGTGTTCGGAGCCGCCCGACATAAAGGCGAATATGAGAATGAAGATCATAATGAGAGGAGACAGAATGGCGGCGATTATCCAGGCTACCGCCTTGCGGCTTTTTTCATTTGCGAAAATGGCGGCGGCCAGCTTAGCGGCCGCCGCTGTAGTCAGCCCGGCCATTATCTTCCGCCCGCCGTTCCGAACAGCTTTTCCTTATACGGTGGGGCATGGACGGCGAGGTTGTACCGTTCGTTGCCGCATTTGTAAAGGCACACGCCGCGCTGGGGGAAGCGGATCAGATTGTATTCGGTTTCCTCAAGCTGAAGCGTATCGATGTAGAACCGCTTGTCGATGTTTCCGGCGTTAAAAAGAAACGCGTGCGTTGGGATGGAAAACAGCGGCTTTGTCAGCTCCGCGATGCCGGGTATGGCGAAGTCCTCAAGGTTCTGGCTGGCGAGAATGACCGCCGACTCCCTTTTCCTGACGCGCTTCATGAAGTTGCGTATATATTCGATCGCCGTCAGGTTCGTGAGGAACAGGTACAGCTCATCAATGCTCGCCGCCGTGCCGCCCTCGGTGAGGAGCTTGTCCGACATGAAGGACAGGACGTTAAAAAGCAGCGCGTTTTTCACGTTTTTACTCGCCTGCAGCAGCCCCTTGACGCCAAACACAATAAAGCGTCCGGAGGTGATGTTGGTATGGCCGTTGAAGAATTTGCTTTCGGCGCCCTTGCACATCGAGTGGAGGCCGAGCAGGATTTCCTGAAGGAGCTCAGGTGTATAGAGCTTCGGCTCGTTCTGACTGTACACCTTATACTCGCTTTCAATCAGCCCGTAAAGATCGGAAAGGATCGGGTAACCCGTGGGCCTCAATTTTGTAAAGTCGGTGCAGTCGCAGATTCCCCATTTCTCATAAAGCGCGCACAGCATGATTTCGATTGTGTCGGTGTGGCGATCATCAAATTCCTTATATGAGCGGAAAAAGTCTTTAAGAAACGAAATGTGCTGGCTGAGCCTGGTACACTGACGGAACGCCTCGGGCGCATCGTCCTCTCCGCCGCCCTCGTCCCAGGTCTTAGGTTCCAGCGGGTTTATCATATACTGTCCGCTCATCAGGTCGATGAAGCAGCCGCCGAGGTTTTCTGCAAGCTCCTGATACTCCATTTCGGGATCGAGGCAAATGACATTCTTTCCTGATTCGAGTATGTTGCAAAGCAGGAGCTTCAGCAGATAGCTTTTGCCCTGGCCGCTGTTGCCGAGTATAAGGATATTAGCGTTCGTTTTGTCGTTCTCGCGCTTGTCGAAATCAACGATGACATTCGAGCCGTACTTGTCCCGTCCGATAAGAAAGCCATGAGCGTCGGACTTGCCGGAGTAGTTGAAGGGATAGAGATTAGCGACGGAGCCGGCGGGCAGGACACGCTCATATGTGCCGCCGAATACGTTGTATCCCGCGGGGCTGACGGACATAAATCCCTCCCGCTGTCGGAGCAGGAGACGGTCGACGTTGAGCTTAGAACGGACGAGTTCAGTCTGCACATCGGTCTGCAGGAGCTTCAGCCCGTCCATGCTGTGGGAAATCAGCTCTATGAAAACGGCGCAGTGGAGAAGCGGCTCGCGGTTTCGGTGCATGGACGATACCATCGCCGCCACGTCCCGCAAATTGCTTTCGGCTGTGACCGTTTTCTGAAGATCGTCCGTATTGGCCCGGCTCATCCTGTTCCTGTTCGCCGCGTTGTGGATGATTTTCTTTTCCTCGCTGGGCGTGACCTGCCGCGTATAAATACGGAGTGTTACGCCGTCCTTTTCACCAAGGTGGCGCAGGAGAGCCTGCTCATCCGTAGCGGTCGGGTATTCCCGCAGAGCCCACACGCACCGGTAGGTGTTGCCGCATATGTAGTGGTCGATGTTAAATTTAATAATCCCCGGCGCGATCATATCGAGGAAGTCCTTGACCTGGACGCTCCCTTCCGCTGGGGAATTGCTTTTCTTTTTATTCGGCATCAACAATCCACCTTTCACCTTCAAAATTCTCAAACCTCTCCGTGGTGACGTTCTGCTCAAAGTAGACTCCAAGCAGACGCATATAGTCCTGTTCGGATGCGCACTGCACCGTGAACCCCTGGTCCCTGACGCTCTTTTCAACGCGCGTTATGTACGGGGAGGCGTCCGTTTCCGGCTCGTCCCGCAGGCGCAGAATGATACTGAATTCCCGTGCCGTCGCCATTTGCGTCTGTGTTTGGTCAAGGTGCAGGAGATCCTCCTGCAAAAGCTTATACAGGGCGGGGTTTGCTTCCTCATCGCCTCTGCGGCGCAGATATGCTTTATGGCTTTCAAAGTTCTCCCGGCTGTTCAGACAGAGCAGCTCCAGCTCCGGCATGCCCTTGATCACATCCATCAGCGCGCTAATTCTCGCGCGAATATTATCGTCGGACAGGACACTGATGTTTGTTGGCTTGATGATAAAAAATACAAGCTCGCCGCGGGGCGTATCCAGGCTGTAAGCCGTGATGCCTTTGATGTTCATAAGCTGCCGGGTTGACGAGCGCTTTCGCGAGCGCTTTTTTTCTTTTCTGTTCATTGGTCGAAGCTCCATTCATATAATTGCTGCTTGGTGATGAAATACGCGGCGGCGTATCGGATAAAGTCGAGAATGCTTACGTCCTCAACGCGGATTGATAAAAAGGCGTAGAGTGCCGTTAGCACAATAGGTAAGAGCGCTCCCAGCTGCGCTAATGTAAATACAGAAATAAGGCAGCCGACGCCGATAACGCCGATGTCCCTCAGCTCCCAAAGCCAGAGTGTGGCCTTGGCCTTCAGATTGTCGGGGTATATGTACATTTCTTTCACTCCCTCATTTTTGACAAAAAATATTTGATACCGCGCAGGACATAGTCCACGCATGGTATCGCAACGCTGTTTCCCAGCGCCTTGTAACGAGCCGAGTCCGACGCGCCGGGTATGTCCGTCCAGCCGTCCGGGAAGCCCTGGAGCCGCTCGCACTCCAGCGGAGTCAGCCGGCGAATGAGGCTGCGCCGCTCTATAACGCACTCGTCTTCACTGGCATATTGGTTATTAATATTCTTGTGGTTCGCGTGCCCGATGGTCCCCACCGTTTTCTGATAGGGCTGACAGACAAGGTCGGTAGCGTCCTTGTGCTGCCGGGCGCTTTGAGTGGCAACCACATCATTCTCAGCAAACTCGTCGCTTCGCTGGCGGCTGAACACGGCGTGGCGGTCTAATCCCGAGGATTGAGTTATTCCGATGTTGTCAGGTAAGGGCGGAGCTACTTGTTGAGAATCAAGTATGTGTTTTTCCGTTGTCATCATAAAACCTCCAGATAATAATATTAAAAGTGGTCGGGTAGGCTAATGCCGACTCGGCCATTTTTGGACTGAATCATATTGTTTCAACAGACTTGCAAGACCATACAAACGCTTGATCATCTGCTCGTCATTTTCCCAAATCGGCTCGATTGTAGCATTGGCTTCACATTTATCCGTAATTTTTTGTATGGCTTGCCTTTTCATTTCAGTATCGGCCCAGGCATAGATCCGAGTAGTGTTTACATCGGCATGTCCGAGAAACTCAGAAAGTAAAACCAAAGGCATGCCGCCCTGATACAAGTGCATCGCTCTGGAATGGCGTAGCTGGTGTGGGTGAACTCTATCCGGAATCTCTGAGCACATTTTTTTACCGGTCTCTCCGTATTTACGGATAAACAGAGAAACGGCATCCGAAGACATTTTGTTTCTGTGGCCATGAGAAATTGTGTAGAACAGAAAATCCTCATCTTTCCTTGATATTGCAGGATGAGCTGTATTAAGGTAATTCTTTGCGCGTTATCCCGACAAAACTTTGGATTCCTTTAGGGGTACGCATCTTTCTTCTTTCTTCCCAAAATTTAAATTCCAGCGTAATGTTCTCATAATAGGCAGATAACTGATAAGTTGGACAAGGCTTGATTCTATGCCACACGGTGCAACGCTTTAAAGAATATTCTTCCATCATCGCCGCCATCTTACGAACGCGCATATTTATGTGATTCCCAATAAGACCTTCTTGAAATTGCTTCTGGATACCAAGAACCACCTCATTTGTAAACACAGGATCATATAACTCTTTCCCGGCTTTTCGGTACGCCTTGATGAGAGGCCACATGCCCTCATAGTAATAGTTACGAAGACTGTATTTTCCCAGCCCCATCTTGCGTAACGCATTGAGCAGTCCGTCGCAAAGACATTTTAGTTCAATTTCTTTTGCATAACAAAGTACCTCCATAATGTTGTGGATCGGCCTATGACCGTCAACTTCATTATAGAGGTGCTTTCGATATATTTAGTTATTGAAACCATGCGAGTAAAAAGAAGGTTTAAACTCCTTATTCAGTTGTCGCTAATTTTTATCTTCAGAAATGGAAATTGCTTTGACCGGGCAAGAGTTTACTGCCTTCATAAGCTTCTCCTGATCGATCTCTTTACTGATTTCTTTGAGAGAAGCCTTTTTGTTCTGCATCTCAAATAACTCCGGGTAATTTTTTGTACACAAAGAGCACCCCATACAGGCGGATTTGTTGATGGAAGGGCCACTCTGATTTGCCTTGAGCTGAGGCAGGTCATCACCCTTTACAATTTCCGCTGTGATCCATGAAAAAACAACGATGGCAATGACAGTCAAAACCCAGCGAATCGCCATAAACTCAAATCCCAAAAACTTTAGCTCATTTAGCAGCATCGGGACTTTTATCACTGCCCAAGCGCTTAAAATGATAACCAGATTTCTGACTGAAGCGCCTTTTTTATGCAGCATCACGCACAGAGGAAACGCTGCGTAGATTGGGCCCGCAGATATACTTCCAAGCGCAAGAGAAAGAACGACGCCTTTTGCTTTTGCTTCTTTTCCAAGATATTTCATGATTTTTTCCTTGGGAACCCATAAATCCAGGAGAGCAGTCAAAACAAATATGACCGGCATGATCATAATCATTTCTTTTATGTAATAAAAGCTGTTCTTGACAGAGGCAATCCCCATGTT
>JBFWIW010000101.1:2704-5885 GCA_050253535.1 Oscillospiraceae bacterium | reverse complement strand
GGGAAATCATCTTTTCGGGGCTCCGCAATATAGACTGGATCGAATACGGAAAGCTGGGTGGTGAAAATCAGGAGGCCGAGACGATTGAAGAACTCTTTAACTGGATCGACTCGCAGGATAAGCTGACCGCCGAAGAAATAACGGGAATGCAGCTGGTGCCGCAGACAAACCTCGACGGGATATATGCTGATATGTACTCCACGTTGTTATGCAATGCTTTTCTGAAATATCCGGATACCTTTGTCGAATGTCTTGGCTTTGAGCCGGGCGGTGAAAAAAACAGTGATAAAGTTGTAATGCTGACTGCTTATGGTGCGGCGGTAACTGAAGAAAATCTCGAGAACGTAAAGGATAAACTTGATGAACTTATATCCTGCAGCGCATTGTCCGAAAGCGCCGTACCCTGGGCTGAAAAAATGCTTAAACGGTGTGACAACCCATATGGTTATTGAATTAAGTGCAGGTGACCGTAGTCTTCCGACTGCGGCCACCTTTATTTTTTTAGGAATAGCGTAAATACATCGCACGTGATATAATTGCTATATTCCGCATAAAAAGCCGCCGCTATGCGGCCGGATTACAAAAAACAGGGGGAATAATTTTGGAAAAATATTTTTTCAGAGGTCTTGCACACATAGGCATCATGACCGACGACCCTAAAAGGTGCGCCAAATTTTACGTTGATAATCTCGGCTTCCGCTATTACCACGAAAAAGACCTGGGCCATTTGCAGCTTGCGTTCGTTGAGAATGGCGGCTTAGTCATCGAATTTGTGAGCCGCGGAGCGATAAGCGCGGCCGGAGCGGTTGATCACATAGCCCTCGAGGTGCAGGGGATAGAGGCTCTCGTAAACGAGCTTCGTGCAAAAGGTGTGGACTTTGAGACCAAGGAAATAAGTTATATGGATGTTTTTCCCTGCGGCTGCAAGAACATATTTTTTATAGGCCCCGCCGGTGAGCGGTTGGAACTGTTTGACTTCACAAAATAAAGGTTTGGAGGTATTATTATGATCCTTGACAATGCAAAAAATCTGTCCAAGTATTTCGATCTCTCCCCAAACATTAAGACCGCCGCGAAATATCTGCTTGAAACTGACCTGTCCGCCGTTACCCCCGGCATACATAGAATTGACGGAGACGAGGTCTATGCGAATGTCCAGATTTATGAGACGAAGCCCTGGGACAAGGGCTTTTTCGAGGCGCACAAACAGTATATCGACATCCAGTTTGTTTTTTCCGGCACCGAGATAATCACCGTAGCCCCAGAAAGCGCCCTGGAAATCGATGAAGACCACTACGAGGAAAAAGACTTTTCCAAATATAAGGATACCGTCCGCGGCACGGACTATGTACTCAATGACGGCGACTTCCTCATTCTCTACCCCGAGGACGCTCACCGCCCGCAGATACTGTCCGAAAAAAGCTCCACAGTCAAAAAATTTGTTATGAAGGTAAAGATATAATATTACAATACGCAGGACGCAGGCAAAACGCCACGGCTTCCGTCTCCTCGTCCTTTCGCCAAGCTTAAACGCCTCCGCACCGATGGTGCGGAGGCGTTTTCTATGTTTTCAGAAAATCCTGAACCGTTCGGTTGAAAGCACGGCTCTCTTTTGCAGCTATAAAGTGGTCGCCTGGGATAATGCGGAGTACGGCGCCCTGAATGCCCCCGGCAATCGCCTGTGTATGCGCCGTCTTTATCATATCCCTGTCCCCCGCTATAACCAAAACCGGCATACCGAGTTTGCTGAGGCTCTCAGGCGCTATGTGAGGCTCACGCACCATCAGCTCCAAAAGCTCCTTTTTTCTCATGGCTTTTTTCGAAAAAATCGCAGGCACAGATACCGCCGCACAGCCGAGGACTATAGGAATCTGATATTTAAGCCTTACGCCGCGTGGATTCAGGTTTACTCCGTTAAGAACAAGTTTTTCGACGTATTCCGGGTACCGGAGGGCAAAAATGAGCGCGATGTTCCCGCCGTCGGAAAAACCGAGAAGAATTACGCGTTTAAGTCCCATGCCGTCCAGAAAGGCCTTCAGATCATCGGCAAACCGGGTAAGCGTGAACGGAGCCGTCCCCCGCGGCGAAGCGCCGTGGCCGCGCGTGTCGACGGCTATGACGCGATAGTCCGAGGCAAAGTGTTCGAGCTGGGAGGAGAAATAACCGGAACTCTCCCCGTTTCCATGAAGAAGGACAAACGCCTTCCCCGCTCCGCGTTCCTCATAATGAAGCTCAATGTCCATCCTGCTCCTTCTTCTTGTCGAAGCTCAAATATCTGTTCCTCAGATAGTAAACGCACATGCTGACCGCCGTTCCCACGATAGCCCCGCCGACTATGTCGCTCAGATAGTGAACCCCCACGTAGACGCGCGATATCGCGATAAGCGCCGCCGGGATGTAGTAAAGCCACCACTTCCCGCCCCGGCTTTTCCCCAGCGCGTAGGCCGATGCAAAGGACGACGCGGCGTGCCCCGACGGAAACGACCACGACGAGAGCGGTGCTATGATGGTCGTGAGGCCCTGTATCGTCTCATAGGGGCGTGAACGCATAATAAACTCCTTTATGACAAGATTGTTTATCGCGGCGCAGACCGCCAGAGCGAGCAGCATATCAAAGCCCGTAACCCTGTATCCGCGCAGTAATAGCAGAATAATGCCGATCGCTATCCACAATATCCCCGCGTTGCCGATAAACGAAAAAAACTTCATTACAGGATTCAAAAAATCACAACGAATGTTTTCCTGTATAAAAAGCATTATCGATTCATCAGCTGACTGCAAGATATCCAGCATATAAACACCTTCCAATATAAGCGGTAAAGCATAACGCACAATCGGCGCGTTATGCTTAAGGAAAATTATATCCGCATATCATTTTTTTGGCAAGATTAATTCCCTTTTTTCGGGGATACTAAATTCACAACTCATGGAAAAGGAATGATAACAATATGAACAATATGGATTTTATAAGAGGTATGGGCGTCGGCGTTATTGCGGGCGCGACCGTTGGTATGGCGATAGCCCCTAAGAAAAAAAGCACCAAAAGCTTTGCCGGCAAGGCGCTCAAAGCGGCCGGCGAGATAGTTGAAAACGTCTCCGGAGCGCTTGGCATGTAGGCTGAAGGCCTCTTCCCCCAGGAGGTATAAATACCCCCTGGGGGATCTCAATTTTATTGGGTAAT
>JBFWIW010000101.1:1416-2604 GCA_050253535.1 Oscillospiraceae bacterium | reverse complement strand
CACTTTCAATGCTAACATGATCTTTAGACAGAATCAGTTCTTTCTGTATACCGACTTTATTGAAGGCGGCAAGTAAAGCTCGTCGATAATCAATAGTTTTTCGAAGCTAAAACTATATTTGAGAGTAATATTAGGAAATCAGGAGCTCTTCCGGCTCCTGATTTCCTTCTCAGTGATTAAAGGTATTATAATCACTTGTCAATATATTGATTTATCTGCGGCATAGGAGCACCTAAAAGCTCTCGCCTGCTCCCCTGGAAACAGTGTGTATCAAATAATCAGCGTCGGCGCTGTATATACCCGCGTTCCCAGCTCATTGTCAAGCATATATAGCCCTTTCGGATCATTTCCGAATAAATCGAATTTCTTAATGATAGACTCTGTATTCTTTTCCTCTTCACCCTGTTCCTTAACAAACCAATCCAAAAACTGCATGGTTCTGAAATCTTTTTGCGCGTAGGCGTGGGCATAGATGTTGTTGATGGATGCGGTCACTTTCTGTTCATGTTCAAAAGCCGCAACAGCCGGATCACGAAAACCGCTGAATGTGACATCAGGCGCTTTTACATCAAAAAACTTCGCTTTTTCGCTGTTATTCTGCAGATATTTAAAAAACAGCAGTGCATGATCCCGTTCTTCCTGTGTCTGCACAAAAAACCAGTTCCCGAATCCATTCAGTTCACTGTCTACATAGTAATTGTGAATCTCAAGATAGAGATAAGCTGAATAGAGCTCCATGTTTATCTGGTTGTTTATAAGCTCAACTAACTGCTTGTCCAACATTTAATTACCCCCTCATTTAAAACTGTCAAAGTATGGCTTAGTACCTATACTATTAATATAGCACACTTTTTAAAAAATAAATACTTCATCTGCCAAATATGTCTATATTTGCAGTCAAATATCAATAACTCCGCTGATGATATCAGATGATATCCGTTTCGGTCAGTCCGGTATCTGTCAACCTATAAATCCTTTCACACACTCCTCTTATAAATTTTCTGTCATGCGATACGCTGATAACGGCGCCTTTATACGCTTTTAAAACATTTCGGATCACCGGGCCGGATATCGGTGAAAAATTTCTTGTCGGTTCATCCAGGATGAGTACATTACATCCGTCTAAAATCATTTTCAAAAACAGAAGCTTTGCTTTTTGTCCGCCTGACAGTTCAGTTATTTTGTGGT
>JBFWIW010000101.1:0-1316 GCA_050253535.1 Oscillospiraceae bacterium | reverse complement strand
ACCTGTTCAATGTGGATAATGACATTGGCCGTTCTCTCTATGAGCGTCTCGTCATGGGAAACGAACAGGATGGGAAGTCCGCATGAATTTATGAATTTTTCAAGCCATTCCAGGGTCTCGATGTCAATATCATTCGACGGCTCATCCAACAGAAGTACATCCGGCCGGATCATAAGAATCCCCGCAAACTGCAGTTTTACCTTTTCTCCACCCGAAAGTGACCCCACGTTTTGATCGGAGTAAAACATATCGGGTCTAAAATTTAGCGTCTTCGCAATGTCAGACAGCTCCTTTGGTGATAAATCGTAATAGCCGGGCACTTCTGAGAGAAATTCAAATACGCTTTGAGCCTTTTTCTCGGGAGACAGTTCCTGCGCGAGGTAGCCGAACCTGACATTATTCCTTATGATCTCGCCAGTATATTCTACATAATCGTTTACAAGCTTTTCGTCATAAATCAGTTTTAAAAGTGTGGATTTACCGTTGCCCTCCTCACCAATGATCACGGCCTTATCTCCCCTGCCAAGTGAAAGAGAAAAATCTTTTATAATTGTCCTAAAATCCTTTAAATGGGTGATGGTGAGATCTTTTATCTGTAACATATGGATCATCTCCAAAATAAAAATCTGCTTTCAGAAACCCGAAAGCAGATTAATACGTAAGAAAAGACGTACCAAGACATATGTCAAGGCATAATCAGCGTATAATCCAACTTTCGGCAACAGAATAAAACCTGTTTTGCAGGCCCCTAAAAGCCATTCTGTTTAGCACCAAAATCAGATTATTTGCGCATCTTTTCACCCATCTCTTTATAATTTATTATATTATAGCACAGCCCCTGTTTTGTGTCGAGACATTTTGAACGTCCACGCAGCACTTTTAATTGGTTTTTTAAAATCAAATCGGGTTAAGTCGCCAAAGACGGCGAAGCCCAAACGCGAGAGCGAGTGAACCGTGCCAGGTGGCGCGTCAGGCAGAGATATTCTTTTCCAACGCCGCATTTATTAATGGTCTATGGACAACTTAAGATTATTAAACGGGGCTGCTTCGCCGTCCGCCTCAAGTACAGCGTCACAAGGTTTTGGCCGCAGCCCAAAACCTTGTGACTGGGATAATTCACTTGCCCCGAGCAGATTGATTGCCTATGGCCCCAAATAAAATGCCCACACCAAAAGGTGTGAGCATTTTATTTGGTACGCCTGAAGGGACTCGAACCCCCGGTCTCGCGGTTCGTAGCCGCGCACTCTATCCAGCTGAGCTACAGGCGCATAGCTTTGCATAACGCTTTAGTATAATAGCATAACCGCAGGCAAAAT
>JBFWIW010000100.1:0-5957 GCA_050253535.1 Oscillospiraceae bacterium | reverse complement strand
CCTTAGGGAAGCCATCTCGAAGTTGTCATAACAGCCTTGACTCGAAATCATGTAAAAGCATTCTGAAAAACTGAATATCTATACGGAGAGGTATCGAAGTGGTCATAACGGGGCTGACTCGAAATCAGTTTGCGAGCAATCGCACGCGGGTTCGAATCCCGCCCTCTCCGCCAAAAATCCCTTGAAAATACTGAATTTTCAAGGGATTTTTTATACCAAAATGTTGTTATAAAATAAGTCGTCGCGGAAATTGTAGTAAATTTTTACTACAATAATTTGTTTTTGTTGTAAAAAGAGATATTCATTTATTCGGCGTAAAATGTATAAAAACCTTTGTTGCAGTAAAATTGTTGTAAAACTCTGTAAAGACATGTAAGGAAAAATAAACAAATATAAAAATATATAAGAAGTAGGAGGCTATTTTTATGAATCCGATCACAAAAAACGACATGGTTCGAAAGGGCATTCTATTCCCGACGGGCGAACCCAATTTTAACAAGCTCAATCTAATCAGCGGAGCAACAATCCCTCAATTTTGTGATTTCTTTTGGGAAACGTCGCTGAGGGACAAAGAACTCGTAACCAGACTGCGTACCATCATGCAAACGATGTACGATGAAAGAAAACATGGTGAAATGCTGGATGTCCTGCTTTTACTCTATGGCCTTGTTGGACTTGAATTTCCGGGCGAACTGGAGCTATTGAAAGAACACCCGCAGGCACTTTCGTATTTTCTCCGTGAAATGCTACTGGATTTTAACGATGTGTTTGACGAATTGATTGCCCTGTCCAATACGGGTATAGAATAACGGGTTAATTGTTGAGCGGTAATTCCGCTCTTTCTTTTTACCTGAAGGGAGGTGGTGAGCACGGGCGAAACCATATCATTTCAGTATTATTATGGTCTGGAATCAGAGCAGTATAGTTTCTACCGCATTCCGAAAATCTTAATTACCGATCCGCATTTTAAGATATTGTCCACAGACGCAAAACTGCTATATGGGCTCATGCTCGACCGCATGAGCCTTTCGTATAAAAACGGCTGGCTGGACGAGGAAAGCCGCGTCTATGTTTACTACACGCTTGATGAAGTGATGGAGCAGCTTAGCTGCAAAACCGATAAAGCCATAAAGCTCTTTGCCGAATTGGACACTGAAAAAGGTATTGGCCTTATCGAACGGATCAAACAGGGCCAAGGCCGTCCGGCAAAAATCTATGTTAAACGCTTTGTGCTGAACGCCGAAGTCAAGACCTCGGAAAAACCGAAGTCAAGACCTCGGAAAAACCGAAGCCAAGACTCCGGAAAAACCGAAGCGCAGACTTCGGAAGAACCGAAGTCAAGACTTCGGGAAAATCGTAGTGCAGACTTCGGCTTTTCCGAACGGAATAATACCGAGGTTAATAATACTGATTTTAACGAGACTGATCTATCAATCTATCCGGCGCATATCGCGGATGATGTGATTGATGTGGATAAGTTAAGAGAAAAAATCAAGAAGAACATTGAATACGACTGTTTATCTACACCATTTGACCGTGAAAATTTAGACAGTATCGTGGAACTCATTTTAGAAATTCTTTGCCGGCCAGGTAAAACCATCCGTATCAGTGGAGCAGAGTTTCCGGCCTCTCTTGTGAAGGACCGCTTCAGAAAGATCGGCCAATTCCAGGTTGAATACGTCATGGAATGTATGAAGAACAACACCACTAAGGTCTGCAACATCAAAGCGTATCTTCTGGCCGCGCTGTACAATGCGTCCACAACCATAGGCCCTTATTACCAAGCGGAAGTTAACCATGATTTTTATGGAAAATAAAAAAGGAGTTGAGAAGATGACTAAAACCATTGCCGTCGTCAATCAGAAAGGCGGCGTCGGCAAATCCGTCACTACGGCCAGCCTCGGCATCGGGCTGGCAAGGCACGGCAAGAAAGTCCTGATCGTGGACGCCGACCCGCAGGCATCCCTTACCGACAGTCTCGGTTACAAACACCCCGACGAGCTTTCACCCACACTTTGTACACTCATGGAAAATAATATGAACGACACGCCCTTGCTTTCCGGTGAAGGTATCCTCCACCAAAGCGAGGGCGTTGACCTTATCCCGTCAAATATCGAACTTGCGGGATTGGAAGTCACGTTGGTAAACGCCATGAGCCGTGAAACGGTGCTGCGGTCCTGTCTGAATGACATCAAAAACAATTACACCCATGTTCTTATTGATTGTCCTCCGACACTCGGTATGCTGACAATCAATGCCATGACCGCCGCGGACAGTCTCATTATTCCCTGCCAATCGGAATACCTGTCGGCCAAGGGACTTGAACAGCTTTTGAAAAGTGCAAACCGTGTACGCAGGCAGCTTAATTCCGGTCTGCAAATCGACGGCAT
Organism: Oscillospiraceae bacterium; assembly: GCA_050253535.1. Classification (GTDB taxonomy): domain Bacteria; phylum Bacillota; class Clostridia; order Oscillospirales; family Oscillospiraceae; genus JBFWIW01. Next base: position 3,567 of record JBFWIW010000100.1, on the reverse strand, counting down.
TCTCCTAACGATGGTAGACAATCGTACCAAATTCAACCGTGAAATGTCCGAATTGCTGCGGAATACTTACGGCGGCGCGCTGCGCGTGTTCTCCACCGAGATTCCGTTTTCCGTGCGGGCAAAGGAAATGTGCGCCGAAGGGAAAAGCATTTATCTTCATGATCCGGGCGGGAAAGTGGCGGCGGCTTATACCGCGTTAACGGAAGAACTACTTTCGTTAGAGCGCAAACGGACACGCTCACAGCCGGAACGATAGGCGGTGATGAAATGAAAAGTTCTGCAAAGAACGCCGGATTGACGGCATATGAGGATTTATTCAAAGACGATATGACACGCGAGGCAGACAGCGCGGAGCGCGTCATGGAGCTGCCGCTTAACGAGTTGTTTACACCACAGGACCATCCCTTCCGTGTGATTGAGGACGATGCAATGCGGGAAATGGCGGACAGTATCGTGAAGTTCGGCGTACTAACACCCGGCATTGCGAGGCCCAGACCGGAGGGCGGCTATGAACTGCTTTCCGGCAACCGCCGCAAACTGGCCTCCATGCTTGCGGGTAAAGACACAATGCCCGTTGTTGTCCGCGACATGGACGATGATGCCGCAATTATTTTAATGGTCGATGCGAATATGCAGCGTGAAACCCTGCTGCCAAGCGAAAAGGCCAAGGCTTATAAAATGAAGTTGGATGCACTTAGACGAAAAGCCGGGCGACCGTCTAAGAATAATCCGGGCCAACTTGACCCGGATTATAAAATACCGCGTTCAAATGCTACAGTTGCAGAAGAAGCGGGCGAAAGCGTTAAACAGATACAGCGTTACATACGGCTTAATGAACTTACTCCTGAACTGCTTAACATGGTAGATGAGCACCGCATACCATTTAATCCCGCTGTGGAGGTATCTTACCTGTCCGGGAAAGAACAAAGTCAGTTGACTGAGATTATGGAGCGCGATGAAATTACGCCTTCGCTCAGCCAGGCGCAGCGGCTCAAACAATTCAGCCAGCAAGGAAAATTGAACGCCGAGTCTTTCGAGGCGATTATGACCGAAGAAAAAGCCATTGCCGATAAAGTTATTATCCGCAGAAAGGATTTCGGAAAGTACATTCCCCAAAGCTACACACCAAAACAGGTTGAGGAATACATCCTGAAAGCTCTTGATTTCTATGACCGCAAGCTCAAACGTGACAGAGAAGCGGCAAGATAGGAGTTTTACAAATGAATGTTTTAATTATCGAACCCGGAAAGGTCCCGCGCGAAGCGGAAATCGGAAATGGTCTGGAAGCGTTGCAGAAAGTCGTGGGCGGCTACATTGAAGCCACTTATCCATATGACGATCCTGTAGCAATTGTCTGTAACGAAGAGGGTAAACTTAATGGTTTACCGCTGAACCGCAGAATTGAAGATTACGACATCATAGCCGGTACTTTCTTCATCTGCGGTTTATGCGAAGGCGATTTTGATTCCCTGCCGCCTGATCTTATGGCGAAATATAAAAATAAATTTGCCCAGCCGGAGCAATTTGTACGGCTGGGCAGAAACATCATCGCAGTCCCGATGGAACCCGAAAAAGGACCCGGGCCACCCATACAGAGAAAAAACCCAAGCCGCGAAGAACGTTGAAAGGAGTCAAACATAATGAAACGAACCCTCGCTTACATCACTGCCCCCTGGGGTGAAAACGACGTTGAGAATACCGAGAAAGCAGCGCAATACTGCCGCAAAGTATATGATGCCGGTTATTCTCCAATTTGTCCGCTATTGTCTCTGCCGCTGTTCCTCAACGATGAAATTCCAAAGGAGCATAAAGACGGGATCGACATGGCCCGTGAACTGCTGCGGCGTTCCCATGTGCTGGTCGTCTGCGGACACGGCATCGACGAAACGGTGAAAGATGACATTGCCATGGCTGAGCACCTGCGGATTACCGCTACCACACTGGAAGGTATCCTCACGGTTGCGGGACAGGGCCGGGAAGAAAACAAAAGAAAGGAACACAGGTAACATGCCGGACTATCAGAAAATGTATCATTCCCTTTTCAATGACGTGACCGACACTATTACGAAGCTCCAGCAAGCGCAGCAAAAAACCGAGGAAATGTACATGGACAGTAAGGAAACCGTTCTCACGCCGTTTCCGGGCAGCAACGATGCGCAGCATCAGGATACGCCGCCCGATCATGAACCGACACCACCCAGAAAAAAACCACCTTCCCGTGATGAGCGGTAACGGAAAATAAAAAGAAATCAGGTGAACAAGATTTGCTTAAACTTTTCAGGAATAAAATCTTTATCGGCGCGATGTGCCTGTTGTTGGCAGGGATACTCGCGTTTGTCTTATTGCCGAAACTGTACAACGCACAGTCCGGTACGACAGAGATCGTAAAGCTCAAACAGGCCGTGGAATACGGCACCATTATCACCGACGATATGCTGACCGTCACTGAGGTCGGCTCCTACGGCCTGCCGGACAATGTTGTGACGGACAAATCGGAGATCATCGGCCTTGTGGCCGGTTCCACAATCTATGCCGGGGAATATCTCTGGCGTGAACGCTTTATTACTGAGGAAACCTACAAGGAGGCCGAGACACAGACCAGCTACGGTTTATCCGATGGGACATACCTGCTGACCATCGCCCTGCCCTCCGAATCTTCCGGCCTTGCCGGTATCCTTCGCTCCGGCGATACGGTGGACGTGTACGGCTATTCGGACGACGACGGTTCCCCCGTGGTCAGTAAGACGCTGACGGGCGTCACTGTGTACGAGGTGCTCAACGACAAGTTGCTTTCGCTCGATGATCTGGACGCCGAACTGAAAGCAAACCCGGATGCAGACTCATCCGATTACGATTTTGCCCCGGCCTATGTCGTGTTCACCGTCACTGAGCAGCAGGCCGAAGTGCTGATCGGCTTAGAAAATGACGAGTCCCTGCATCTGACCCTCCGGGGAACGGAGGCGCAGCCATGAGTATTTGTGCGATATGGGGCGTGCCCAGGGCAGGAAAAACGACACTTGCAGTAAACCTTGCCTATGCCGTCAGCAGGGGCGACAAAAGCATTTGCCTCATCTCTCCCGTGGAATACAGTGAACTTTCTGCTGTTTTAGGTAAAAAAATACCGGAAGAACACAGCCTGCGGGCGGCGCTGCGGGGCCATGCTGGTATTCGGCAGACGGTGTTCAAAGTGGACGAGCTGTTATTCGTACTTGCCGCGCCGGTGACAGCCGATGCCTTCGATATGGACTATACGGACGAACAGGTCAAACGGCTTCTGGAAATGACGCGGATCACCTTCGACTTAACAATCGTGGATTGCCCCTCCGAACCCAATAATTTGCTTGCCTCATGGTCATTGAATAAGGCGGATAAAGTCCTCCTGTGTTTAGGCGGCTCTCCTTCCTGCGTCATGTGGTATAAAGCGAACGATAAGGCTTTGCAGGCAGTACGCAGCAAAACCGTCTATATCAGCTCGGAAGTTACGCCGGACTTTGACTATTCCGCCATGCACGAGCTTCTGGCATGTAAGCCGGACGTCAGAATTCCATACATGAGGGACGCCGCTAT
>JBFWIW010000099.1:0-5962 GCA_050253535.1 Oscillospiraceae bacterium | reverse complement strand
TCCGAGACCGCCATCGTGTCCGTTGCAAACACACCTCGTACCTCACCATAGGAAGTATTGACAGCCGAGGCTATAACGTCATATACATCATCGTACGATTGCAGAGACAGGAGCTCGGGTGCGGGAGAGAGGGCGCTGCTGCCGTCTTCGGAAGTGCCGTCATCGGAAATGTCCGCCGCCTGGGCTGCCACGCCGCCTATACCCTCAATAACGTATTTGCCGCACCCGGAAAAAAGGCCGACGATAAGGCAGAAGGAAAGCATTATTGCGAAGCTTCGAAAAAAACCTTTTCTCATATTTTTTACCTCGTTTCGAAAAAATGAATTTGTACTAATACGACGCTGCAGGAATATGAAAAGTTCCAAAATATCTCAGAACGTCCAGTTAAAATAGGCCGGTGTCGCTTTTTGGCATGATATTATACAAAAATGGCGACATCTCTGCACGAATGTAAAGACGCGCCGATGAAATTTTATTTAATAAAAAATTATGTCGATTTTAGTCAAATTTATTATTTACATTGCGCGAAACTTGAGGTATCATTAATATGGCTAAGATTTTGATATTAAAAACCGACGATAAATTTCGGACGGTTTTTAATAATGTCTGCGGATAAATTTAACGGCGCGCTGGACAGAAATTTTGAATGTGCATATGCGGATGCCGTCAAAAAATTAAAAAAAGGGGTCGGAATATGAATGTCGATAAGCTTCCCAAGGTTGAACATGTTGGCATAATAGTACCGGACATTGAAAAGGCCCGCGCGGAGCTGAGAAAGCTCTTCGGGGACAGACCGGGCCTCGACTTTGTTTACGATTTTTATCCGGACAGGGTGTGGACTGATGGAAAGGAAATATCCGAAAAGTGCCAGCTGCGCATATGCATGATCGACTGGGTGGACGGAATGAAGATGGAGGTCCTTCAGCCGATACTGGGGAATAATGTTGAACATGCGAAGTTTATAAGCGAAATAGGCGGAGGACTACATCATATTGCTTATTACGTAAGAGAGGGATTTCCCGAGTACCGCCGGTATCTGCTTGATCAGGGCGCGAGGATTCTCTTCGAGTCGGAGACCGAGGACGACCGCGGATACCGCCGCTGCTGTTACCTGAAGTGTCCGGATTCCGGCGTCGTCGTCGAGATAGCGGAGCCGCCGAAGCCGTTTCAAAAATAATTATGTTTAAATGCGGCAAGCCGCTTTAATTGAAAGGAGATACAATGTCACAGTATCGGATCAAAGCCGAGGATGCACTTGCTTATACCAGGGATCTTTTTGTAAAGGTCGGAGTCAGTGAGGCGTATGCGTCACGCGTAGCTGACAATCTTGTTTTTGCGGAATTGCGCGGAGTATATTCCCATGGCCTTTCCAGAATCGGAGTCTATCTGGGCAATTTCCTGCAGGGCGGGTTCAACAAGACGCCGGATTTTAAAATCAGAAATGAACGCCTATCCGCATTCAGCATGGATTGCGACGGCGCGCCCGGCGCCGTGGCAGGGACCTATGCAATGAAGAAGTGTATAGAGAAGGCCAAGCAGACAGGCGTCTGCATGGCGGCGGTAGGCAACGGCAACCACTACGGTATGGCCGGCTATTACGCCGTTATGGCGCTCGAGGAAGACATGATCGGCATGTCCTGCTGCAATGCGCTTGCAACCGTCGCCCCGTTCGGCGGACGCGACAGAGTGATGGGCACAAACCCCCTCGCCGTCGCCATTCCTGCCGACAAGGAACTTCCTTTGTTTTATGACGGCGCAACTTCCGTCGTTGCCCAGGGCAAAGTAATGGTGGCCGTAAAAGAGGGAAGGCCGATACCCGAGGGTTGGTCACTTGACACAGACGGCAATCCCACCACTGACGCAAAGCGCGCGTTTGCCGGAACTATGATTCCGTTCGGCGGCTATAAGGGTTCAAACATCAGCATGATTATAGACATCATGTCAAGCCTCCTCTCCGGCGCGGCCATTTCTATGGATATCCGTGAACTCAACCGCAATTTCGGCGAGAGTATGAATAACGGAATGTTCTTTGCAGCTATCGATATCTCCGCTTTTACAGATAAAGAGCAGTTCAAAAAAGATATGGACAGCTATATAAAGAGAGTCAAAGGAACGCACACCGCACCCGGATTCGATGAGATACTGATGGCCGGTGAGAAGGAGTTCCGAAAGCTTTCAGACTATTCGAAGACAGGTTTTCCCGTGGGCCAGAACGTTGTCGCCGAGCTGGACAAGTTCGCTGAGCAGTACGGTGTCAAAAAAATGTCGAGAGAGACCATAGACTGATGAAGGATTTACCGCTTTTGATATGTGAAGCGGTGAATCGGAAACAGAATCAGAGGGGGTGCGGAATTTCCGCACCCCCTCTTTTGCGCTATCTTTATATTATTATAACGTACGTGGGTTAGTGGGTTTGTTCACATGCCATGTCGGTTTCTTGCCGGAGAGTACCTCGATGACCCCCTGCGCGGCATCCATACTCATCTTCACAAAGGCTCCGTCCGTTGCCACGGCGGTATGGGGCGTTGCGTAGACGTTTTTCAGTGAGAATATCGGATCGTCCGGAATAGGCGGTTCAACTTCGTAGACGTCGATGGCGGCGCCGGCTATCACTTTGTCCCGGCACGCCCTATAGAGCGCCTTTTCATCGGCCACGGCGCCGCGGGCCATGTTAATGAAAAATGCCGTAGGTTTCATCATGGCGAAGCGCGCTTCATTCATCATGCCGCGCGTCTCGTCGTTCAGCGGGGTGTGGAGTGAGATAAAGTCGGATTCGCGTAAGACCTCTTCGAGCGATGAGCGGAGCTTTATTTCAGGCGGTATGTTTGCCGAATTTGCGTACTTATCATAGCCGATGACCTTCATGCCGAGACCATGATACGCTTTTTTTGCGACTATACTACCGATACGGCCGGCACCTATGAGTCCCAGTACCTTGCCGTCCATCTCGCAGCCGAAGTAGTCGGCCTTCCTGGCCTGCCATACGCCATCACGCATGGATTCGACCATTACCGGGTAATTCTTTGCCAGATTACAGATGGCGGTAATGGTAAATTCAGCGACTGAGAGCGCGTTTGAATATGGGGCGTTCACGCACCATATTCCCAGTTCTTCCGCTCGCTTGAGATCAAAATTGTCGACGCCGACTCCCAGTTTTGCCAGCACCTTGAGCTTCGGAAGGTGGTCAAGTACCTTTGCATCAAATGTGCCAAGACCGGCGATTATGGCGTCGCAGTCTGAGCAGTTTGCCATTATATCGTCATAAGTCTCTTCTTTTGCCACCTTTACATCATAGCCTTTTGCTAAAAGATAGTCTTTAAGATAGGGTTCTATGAGAGGAAAAATGAAAACTTTCCGAGCCATACTCCATCCTCCTATTAAATTTTGCGTCCCTGATAGGGACTAAAGTTTAAAATAATTATAACGCTTAATCAAAGAAACGTCAATTATAATGGCAGAAAGGCCACAGTACTTGTCGAGCGCCCGACATTACACTTTGCGCTTATGCTTATTGACCGATGTTAATATTTATAATAGAATATAAAATTAAACGGTAAAGACCGCGGCGGAGGAAGCTTATGACTTTTGAAAAACTGTACAACGAGTTATTCGCCCTTGTCTCACTTAAATACTTCTGGAAAGAATACAAGGACGGCTTTGAAAAAAGCGAAAGCCCTGACTGGGTGAACAAAGAGATGGGCTTCGGTATGGAGGTCAGCCAGGCGCTTTTGCAGAACGACGGAGAATCACAGAATTTTATAGAACTTTATCTTGGTAAGAAGCGTGAGGAGATACCCGATACTGCCTTTGAAAAATTCGGTGCCGGTATGTATTTTTATAATGGACGGCTCTGGGCGCTTTCTGCCCAAGAGGACACAGGCGGTGTCGATTATGTCCGCAAGGCTATGTACCGCTTTGATAAAAAGCTCGAAAAACTCTGCAGTAACTACAAGAGGTTTCCATCTAACGGACTCTATCTTTTTTTGCACACAGGCAGAGAGACGGAAGAAGGGATCAGGGATGTATTTTTTTATATTAAAAATGTGCAGGAAAAGTCACTTTACAGCTTCCAGCTGGTTTTCCTGTGCTGTGATGCCGCGCTGTACATTCTCGATTTTGTGAATGAAGAGATCGAAATCGTGCCGATACCGTCAGCGGCGGAGGACTTTTTGAAGGCAGAGACGGAAAAGCTCAGGAATTCCCGGCAATGGAAACAAGGGACGAGAATATTTGATACTACTATTTGATTGAGAGGAGAAAGATAAAAAGCAGGCCGCTTTTTATCATCAGGTTAATCGAATAGTAGTATAAATAATGAAGAATGCTGCTGCAAAATTGATCATTTTACAGCAGCATTTTTATATTGATTATCAGCCGCCGCCTATAAGGCGGACGAGCTTTAAATTATCGCCGGGGGAAAATGTCTGCGTTCCATACGCCATATATAATACCTGCACGCCGTTGAGCCAGACGGCCGTGATATTGGACTTATAATCGAATTTGTTTATGATGTCCATGACGGTGTCGGTTTCGGCAACTTCCAGCTCGCTGCCGTTATAAATGATCTGCATAAGCGGCCTCCTTTCAAAAAATTAAGGAAAAAACTGCAGTTCACGATTTTACAATACATTAACCGATGAACAGGTGTGCAATTCGGACATTGTCGTTTGGTGAGAAGATAAGCGTCTCATACTCTTCGAACATTATCTGTCTGCCGTTGCACCAGATTGCGGTGAGGTTCGTCTGATAACCGAACCGGTGTATGAGACCTATGGGCGTTGTTTCCTCCGGGACATCGATATCACTGCCGTTATAGGTTATTATCATAAGAGATCCCTTTCTTATATTTACTGAATCATTTTACCATAACCCGTATATTTTGCAATAAAAAAACAGAGGCTGAAACGCAAGTTTCAGCCTCTGTTCTGATTATTTAAGCTTTGTATAGCTCTGTCAGCCACTGGAGCGAAAGTCTCTTTATAACAGCATCAGCCGGTCGCCCTGACTCGGGATCGGAGCCGGCAATTTCGTAGTAGACTTCCTTTGCGTGCTCCCACTCGTCACGTTTGAAGTCGGCGCCCTTCGCCGGGCCGTCGGGTATGGGAACGAAGATTCTGTCAGGCAGGGTGTCGTCCTTTTTGGGGCGGAGTCCGGCCATATAATTAAAGTAGCGGAACATGTTTACTTTTCTCTCGCCGATGGTGAGAAGCTCCGGCATGCCCATGTCAACGCCGAGTCCGCATTTTGCGAGTGTGCATATGTCCTCAAAGCCATATAGCTGGAAAGAGGGGCCGAAGGCGAACAGGCAGAAGCACAGGGTGTCGATCGTCGCGCAGAGGCACTCGGTCACGTAAGTGAAACGTACCTTTTCGTCGTCCATGGATTTCGTATCGGAATAGCCCTTCCAGATACCGAACTGAGCGAGGCGTCTGCGTATTTCGCTGTCGGGGGGAGCGAGAAGGTTAGGGTCGTGGTCCGCGGACATATGGTCCGCGCCGCAGGTGTTGACGGAATAGTGAAGGCCGAGATTGTGCTTGAACTGAGGCATGTGGGCTGGGAATTCCTGCCCTTTGACGCCCATGAAAAACTTTTCAGCCCCACGGCCTATCTCGAGTGAGGCACGGTAGCTGCCCTCCGCAAGGAGGCGGCCCACCTCGGTCTTGCGGTAAATGATCTGCTCAAACATCTTGGGAAACACACTGCCGTCTCCGAATTTTAGCTGAACACCGTCCGTCATATCATCGGTTATAAGCCCGTTTTCGTAACACTCCATCGCAAACGCTATGGAAGCCCCGGCGGTTATGGTGTCCACACCGTACATGTTGCATAACTGGTTCGCGAGAGCGATATCACCCAGATCATCCACACAGCAGTATGAACCGAAGGTGCTGACCGTCTCGTACTCGGGGCCGCCGTATTCGGGGATGACGCCCTTTTCCGGAACGGAGACGGAGCGCTTGCA
>JBFWIW010000098.1:0-6102 GCA_050253535.1 Oscillospiraceae bacterium | reverse complement strand
GAAGATAAGCCCGTTGTAGTAGCCTTTTTTAACGAGGGATATGAAGTTGTTCACCGTATTTGGCGCTTTCTCGGGGTAGAGCTCGGCCGTTATGGTGCTGCCGTTTTCCATTGTAAAAGTAACTGTCGGATTTGCCATATAAACCTCCAATGCTAATTAGCACGTATTAATGTTCGCGTCAACCTGCGGCTGACGGCTTAGCTATTTCTCTCTTTAATCGTCCGGTCCATCTCGCGTCCGGCGTCTCGGCGGGCCTCGTCTTCTCTCTTGTCGTAGAGTTTTTTGCCCTTTGCAAGGCCGATCTCGACCTTTACCAGCGAGTCCTTAAGGTATATGGAGAGGGGAACAACAGTAAGTCCGTCCTTTTTTATCTTGTCAAAAAGGCGCATTATTTCACGCTTATGCATGAGCAGCCTTTTAGGGCGGATGGGGTCACGGTTAAATATGTTGCCCTTTTCATATGGGCTTATATGCATGCCGAGGACAAATATCTCACCGTTTTTGACGGCGCAGAACGAATCCTTGAGGTTGACGTTTCCGAGACGTATGGATTTTACCTCAGTGCCGAAAAGCTCGATGCCGGCCTCAATTTTCTCCAGAATAAAGTAGTCATGATACGCTTTTTTATTCTGCGCAATCGGCTTTATTCCCAAAACTTTTGGCGACACCGCAATTCTCCTTCCGGTAAAAATATTTACGTGGTATAACACTCATCATAAAGTAATTATACCACGTATGTCAATATTCATAAGCGGCGCATCGCCGGCCTGCAGTCGGCGATATGCCATGTCGTCCCGAATTTTGAGCGCCTGTTTGACTGCGGTGCATTGAATTTCTGCGCAATAGACGTTCTTATGCCCTCTTATCGAAGAAATAATCCCATAAAACCGCTATAGCGTCGTTGGATATCAGCTTTTTTGCGTGCTCGTCAAGAAACAGTTCATATTCAGGCGGGTGTTTGAGACCCTCGCCAAATTCTATAAGAGAGGAAGGCAGCTCCGCACTGTCCCATGGGTAGACGGAGAGTATATAGCGCCCGTCTAAAAATGCGAGCGAGGAGGGGAGAGGTTCGGCACACCCGGCAACCGCGGAGCACACGTCCTCAAACTCATCGAAACCGAAAAAGGCCACATTTCCGGTATTAATACGTATGAACAGCAGAAGTTCGTGCTTTCCGGGAAAAAACTCCGTCTGCACCTGGCGACAGGGTTTTTTACCAAGGCTCCGCAGCGCGAGGTGAAGCACGTCTTCAGTATCCTTTTCCGTCATTTTAGTGGGGGTAATATGTAAAGCCTCAAGATCTCCCTCACCGAGGTAAACGGTAAATGATGCGCTGCAGATGGTCTGTATTTCCACTGGCTTCACTCCTCATAAGGTTCTGCGTCTTTGATATTATAACGCCTAAGAGCTTATAAAGACAGTATAAAATACTGGAAACAGAGAGAAAAATGTTTGTAATGTAGAACACATTATGTTAAAATATTCTTCAATGAATAAGGAATTATGTTTTATTGGGTGAGGAGAGTATGCAGCAATGTTGGATCGCTTGAGTTCTAAGCCTCTGCACATACAGATGGAGGATATCATCCGGCATAATCTTGTTTCCGGCGATTGGGCACCGGGGCAGGCCATTCCGTCTGAAAACGAGATGAGCGCTACTTTCGGTATAAGCCGAACCACCGTACGGAATGTAATTACAAAGCTCGTCCACGAGGATCTTTTGGACAGGATACCCGGAAAGGGTACGTTTGTAAAGGGGCAGAAGATAGTTGCAAACCCGCTCTCCTACGCAGGTATTAGAGAGCAGCTTGAGCATATGGGCCACGAAGTCTCGACTAAGCTTCTTTCAATACAAAAGGGGTCTGTCTCACCGGCTGTAGCAAAATACTTCCCGTCGGTCACCGGCGGAGATTTTTACTGTATAAGCCGCCTGCGCTTTATAAAAGGCGTACCGCTGAGTATTCATACTTCGTATATTCCGGCTTCTTACAGTCCCGACCTCAACATGGAGGATCTCGAACACGAACAGCTCTGCGTAATTCTAAGCAAGCGGTACGACCTGAAACCCAGCAGAACGGTAGAGACTCTGGAATCAGTTGCCGCCGTAAAAGAAGAGGCGCAGCTGCTTAAAGTCAGGACAGGCTCTCCGCTTTTGTCGCTTAAGGACGAGGTGATGACCGAGGATGGCCGCGTGTTTGAATATACGAATGTGGTATTTCGCGGTGATAAAATTCAGATTCATCTCTCTTTTTAAGTACTATGCCGAAAGTTTTGAAGCATAATATGCTTGACAAAACTGAGGAACAGGTTATACTTGTATATACAAGTGCCCGATTGTATGCGTTTAAATTTAAAGGCTCATGCTTTTAATTAAATTGTCAGCAATATATTGGCCAAAAAAACTTTGGAGGTATTTAATATGACTGTAAACTATCTTTCCACAGGCGAGGGGAAGATCCACGTAAATTATCCGCTCAAAGCCCTGGGCGCTCTCGCTGTCCGCGGCAAGGAGGACAATGTCTGCCGCGCCGAAAACCTTCTTCTCTGCCCCGAACAGTATGTAAAACTCAAGGGCGACGTCAAGTATGTTGACGTTTCTCCGAGGTTTGAAGACGTTATCAAGACGTTTTCCGTCCCGGCAGGCGAAATCCCGGCCGGCTTCCGCCCCGAGTGCACCATGGGTGCCGAGGGTGTTCTGACGGTCGACCTCGTCAGAGATATTTCCTATGACAAAAACGGTGTGAAGCGCCCAACCGGAGTAATCTTCTCTGCCGACTCGGCAAACCCCTATGAGGTTGCTCCAATAGCTCCGCTGCTCGGTAACCTCACCTGCAACCCCGGCATCGTATACGACCTCTTCATCAATAACCCGAAGGCGAACGTCGGCGGTCTCTTTAAGACCCGCGACGAGGTTATGGCCGAGCTCGGCCGTGTCCTCGGGCCCGGCTGTGATATAAGCGTCGAGCTCAATAACCCCTTTGAGGAAGACTTCTCCAAAATTCTTGACGAGTGCGAAAAGTTCAAGGAGATGCTCACCGAGTACCGCCTCGTTGTCAAAGTTCCGCACACAGGCCCAGTGAACCCCGCAAACGTCGGACAACTCCTCGAGGGAGACAAGAGACTCGATGTCCGCTATGACAAGTGCGCGACGGCGGACGCTCTCCGCGGACACAATCTTGCGCTTAAACTCCGCGAGCACGGCTATCGTATAAATTACACGCTCATGTTCGAGCCCTATCAGACCGCGATGGCGCTCCAGGCAAAGCCCTATTTTATAAACAGCTTTGTCCGTCACCGTGCAAAGCAGTCCGCCGCAATGAAGCAGCTGCTTGACATCTATGAGCTCACCGGAGAAGTCAAGTATCTTGAAGATCTCAGAAGCTTTATGCTCTCAAACGACTACCTCTCCGCCAAGGAGACCGACAGAAGTGTGATTGACTGCATGAAGATAGCGAAGGACATTGTTGCATACCGCAACTTTGCTAACGGTATAGGCGCCGATGGCCTTGACGGCGTCCGCCACAACCTTCGCCTCCTCCGCAACACAAATCTCAAAGATACCAGACTTATCATATGTTCCATGGAGGGTGAGTACAACTATCCCGACCTCGACAATCTCATGGCGGATCCCGAGTACGCTGACATCATTGACCGCGTCGTAATTACGGCGGAGCCGAGCTACCTTGCACGTTTTACCTCCACAAATCAGGTTGTCTCCTATCAGCGCCGCTTTATGAATGCGGCCAAGGGACAGAAATAAATTTCACCCACTTTTCGTATACTGTCGGCTCCGCCAACTGGCGGAGCCGATTTTTTTGTAATTTTCTATTCCAATTTGGGCTGAAATATATTAAAATAAACTATACTGTGTAATTATACTTAAATTGAGAAAGACTGCGCGGCGAAAAAGTCCCGCGCCCCGGAGGTAAGATTATGGTAGTAACGGAGAATAGTAAACCTGCCTATAAACGCGTACTCCTCAAACTGTCTGGTGAGGCGCTCGCGGGGGAAAAAAAGTTTGGACTGGACTTTGACGTCATAGAAAATGTTTGCAGCATAATAAAAAGGTGCGTTGAAAACGGTGTCGAAATGGGTATAGTCATTGGTGGCGGCAATTTTTGGCGCGGAGTCAAAGACGGCGGCGGCAAAATGGAGCGAACACGGGCCGACCATATGGGCATGATGGCTACGGTTATGAACTGCCTCGCCGTGGCGGACGTTCTGGAACATATGGATGTCCAGGTCAGAGTACAGACGGCCCTTGAGATACGCGCCGTCGCTGAGCCGTATATAAGACTCAAGGCGGACAAGCATTTAAGGCTCGGGAGAGTTGTCATTTTCGGCTGCGGGACAGGCTGTCCATATTTTTCGACGGATACGGCAGCGGTTTTACGGGCGGCGGAGATAGATGCGGATGTCATACTTTTAGCCAAGAATGTAGACGGCGTATACAGTGCCGATCCAAGATTAGACCCAGAGGCCGTAAAGTACGATTCCATATCATATGACGATGTGCTCTCAAAGCATCTCACTGTTATGGACAGCACGGCGACCTCGCTCTCTATGGACAATAAGATACCCGTTATGCTCTTTGCACTCAGGGATCCGGAGAATATTTACAGAGCGGTTATGGGTGAAAAGGTCGGCACAATAGTGGAATAAGTAAAATGGGCTTTGCCCGGTTAACATTACAAGGAGGGAATACTGATGTATACAGAGTATAAGAACAAAATGAAAAAGACCGTTGAAGTGCTCCAGACCCAGTTTTCTTCTGTCCGCGCAGGACGGGCAAACGCTTCCGTTTTGGATCAGATAAAAGTGGAATATTATGGAACGCCAACGCCTGTCCAGCAGATAGCGGCTATTTCTTCGCCAGACCCAAGGACGCTGGTAATCCAGCCGTGGGACGCATCCTCCCTGAAGGCTGTGGAGAAGGCCATCCAGGCTTCCGATCTCGGAATAAACCCACAGAACGACGGACGTGTCATCAGACTGGCTTTTCCGCAGCTGACGGAGGAGAGGCGCCGTGAACTTGTAAAGCAGGTACACAAATACAGCGAGGAAGCTAAGATTGCAATCCGAAATATCCGGCGTGACGCAATGGAGGCATTCAAAGTTCAGAAAAAGAAATCTGAGATAACGGAAGACGATTTGAAGGACATCGAAAAAGATATGCAGAAAATGACCGACGAATACATCAAGGATATCGACGGCGTGACCGAAAAGAAGGAAAAAGAGTTATCCGAAATTTGATGAATATTTTTAAAAACAGGGCAGAAAAGTCGGGGGAGCCGGATTTTACAAAGCTTCCCCGACACATTGCCATTATTATGGACGGAAACGGCCGGTGGGCGAAAAAGAGGGGCCTTCCGCGCAACGCCGGACACGCCGCGGGGGCGGAGACGTTCCGGCGCGTTGCCACGTACTGTAAGAATATCGGCATAGAGTATCTTACCGTCTATGCGTTCTCTACAGAGAACTGGAAGAGGCCAAAGGACGAGGTGGATGCGATAATGGCTCTCCTTGAAAAGTATATTACCGAGGCCATTGAAAAAATGGAGCGTGACAGGGTGAAAATGAAGTTTTTCGGCGATACATCCGTTCTGTCGGAAAAGCTTCAAACTCTTATAGCGGAGACGGAAGAAATATCAAAACGGTTTGATGGTGTGCAGGTGAACATCTGCCTGAATTACGGCGGCCGGGATGAGATAATACGCGCCGCTCAGGCTTGCGCTGAGGACTTCAGGGAGAAGGGTACGGAGATTACTGAAGAGAGCTTCGGCAGACATATGTATTCTGCGGGAATTCCGGACCCGGACCTCGTTATACGGCCGAGCGGAGAGGAAAGGCTCTCCAATTTTCTTCTCTGGCAGGCGGCTTATGCCGAACTTTACTTCACGCCGATCCTCTGGCCGGATTTTGACGAGAAGGAGCTTGACCGCGCCATAACCGCGTATCAGCGCAGAAGCCGCAGATACGGCGGCATATGATTTATTCCTGCTTTACGCGCTGCCATAAAGGGCGGATGCGGAGAGGCGGGGACAGCGGCGCAGAAGGAGCGTACAGGCGGATTCGGGCTGTAAAGAATCAAGGGGTGGACAA
>JBFWIW010000097.1:0-6320 GCA_050253535.1 Oscillospiraceae bacterium | reverse complement strand
CGAGTTGGATGAACTTTTCTCCACTTCCGACGTCATCGCGCTGCACTGTCCCCTCTTCCCCTCCACGCAGGGAATCATTACTAAAAATTCAATAGCGAAGATGAAGGACGGTGTGATAATCATAAACAACAGCCGCGGCCCGCTTATTGTCGAGCAGGACCTGACCGACGCGCTCAACAGCGGAAAAGTGTATGCTGCCGGTCTCGATGTCGTATCGACCGAGCCGATTAAGGGCGATAATCCGCTCCTCAAGGCGAAAAATTGCATAATCACCCCTCATATAAGCTGGGCTCCAAAGGAGAGTCGCCAGCGCCTTATGGACATCGCCGTCGGAAATCTAGAATCCTTTGTTTCCGGAAAGCCCGTTAATGTTGTAAATAAATAAAATCCCTTGAAAATTTAATAAAGGAGTTTTATGAATGGGTATTTTTGAGGAAAAAGCAAAAGGTATTACTTTACCCAAAATGGTAAAGATAAAGCAGATATTTCCGCAAGAACACATTGATTCCAAAGACGTTCAAGCGTTTGTTACCACGAAACTGAACACGCAGAAGTTCCGGGATACATTAAAACCTAATTGGCGCGTTTGCATCACGGCGGGAAGCCGCGGCATAGCTAATTTGGACAAAGTGATCAGCAGCGTCGTGGATTTTGTAAAATCATGTGATGCAAGCCCATTCATAATACCCGCCATGGGAAGTCATGGCGGCGCAACTGCCGAGGGTCAGCGTGAAATATTGCGCGACTACGGTATAACTGAGGAGACTATGGGATGCCCCATAATCTCCTCAATGGAGACAGTACATATAGGAGACACGCCGGACGGTCAACATGTCAGGATAGACAAAAATGCATATGAAGCCGATGCTGTCATCGTAGTTAACCGTGTAAAGGCCCATACGGACTTTCGTGGACCATACGAGAGCGGGCTCATGAAGATGATAACCATTGGGTTAGGTAAGCAGGAGGGCGCGGAGTCCTGTCATAAACGCGGTTTTATCAATATGGCACATAATGTACCTCAGTTTGCAAATGTCACTCTGAGTAAGATAAACATTGTGTTCGGTCTCGCATTAATCGAAAATGCGTACGACGAAACACGTGACATTATTCCGCTTTTAGGTAAGGAAATCCCAGAGAAGGAACCCGAGCTCTTAAAGCTGGCGAAAAGTCTTATGCCTAAGCTCTTTATAGATGAAACGGACGTTCTCGTCATTGACCAGATCGGTAAAAACATAAGCGGCAACGGACAAGACCCAAATATTACCGGACGCTTTGTGGCTAAAGTTCCGGGGCTGGTCGGGGGCATTAACGCAACTCAAATGGTCGTTCTTGACCTGACAGATGAGACGCATGGTAACGCCACCGGCCTGGGCTGCGCAGATATTACAACGAAACGCTGCATTGATAAGGCCGACATCGAGAAGGCAAACGCCAATTGTTTAACCAGTACAGAGCTCCGCGGCGCTGCCCTCCCTCCCTATGCGTTAAATGACCGTGCCGCCATCTGCGTGGCTTTGTGTACATGTCGGGCTGCTGAGCAGGATAATCCCCGTATCGTCAGGATAAAAAATACGCTGCAAATTGAAAACATCTGGATTTCCGAGGCGCTTGTGCCTTTAGTTCAGAACAACTCCAGAGTCGTCATTGAGAGCGGACCTGAAGATTTTCCATTTGACGAATACGGCAACCTGTTTTAAAATAAAACCTAGAGAGGCGTTTCAAACAGAAACGCCTCTCTTTTAATGCGAACTGTTATAATAATTGCGGTAATTCCGGATTTAGGTTCGGCATGGTTTATACCGGCTATGCCTCAAACTTTTATATTTAAACAAATATTTTGTTTTTGTGTGTAAACTCGTTGCAAAATCTTCGTTATTTTGCTATCATGAAATTCAATACTTCGAATCGAGGTAATTTTTAATGCGATTTGCCATTGACGGTACTGTAAAAATAACTGGGGAGACGCAATTTGATGTAGTAGTAATTGGTGCGGGCCTGGCCGGACTCTATACCGCGTTAAACGTTGACGAGCGGCATTCATGTTGTGTTCTCGCCAAAGAGACAATCGAAATATCCAATTCATATCTTGCGCAGGGCGGCATAGCCGCGGCCATTTCCCATGATGACAATCCTGATCTGCACTTTGAGGATACAATGATTGCGGGCGCCGGTCTCTGTGACAAAAAGGCCGTGCATGTCCTTGTAGATGAAGGCCCGAAGGATGTAAAAAAACTCGTTTCCCTCCACGTTCCTTTTGATCTTACACAGTCAGGAGATCTTGAAATAACCCGCGAGGGAGGCCACAGGAAAAACCGCATTGTGCATGCCGGCGGCGATGCTACCGGGCGTGAAGCAGTAAAGACTCTCGCTTTTATCGCTTCTCACAAGCGTAATATCACATTCCACGACAACACGCTGTTTACAGATATCATAACCGACGGGACCGGAGCAGTCTCAGGCGTTATTATCCGTCTTGAAAACGGAGAGCATAAGATCATTTCCACATCCAACGTAGTCATAGCTACCGGGGGAATAGGTCAGGTGTACAAAATCAGCACCAATCCCGAGGTAGCCACCGGAGACGGCATAGCCGCCGCCGTACGTGCGGGGGCAAAGCTGAGGAATATTGAGTTCATCCAATTTCATCCGACAGGTCTTTGGTCAGCGGAATCGGAAGCGCGCGCCTTTCTTATTTCCGAGGCGGTCCGCGGCGAGGGTGGTCTCTTAAAAAATAAAGACGGCGTCCGTTTTATGCTCGGTACCCACGAATTAAACGAGCTCGCACCGCGCGATATCGTCGCGCGCGCCATTGTAAAAGAGATGAATCGCACGGGAGAGAGCCATGTATATGTCGACATCACCTCAAAGTCCGAGGAATTTCTGGTACACCGCTTCCCTACCATCTTCCATGAGTGCCTAGATCGTGGTATAAACATCTCGCGCGACTGGATACCCGTCTGTCCTGTGCAGCACTATCTTGTCGGTGGTATAGAGACCGACCTTGATGCAAAGACTTCTGTTAAGGGACTTTATGCATGCGGAGAGGCCGCCTACACCGGCGTGCACGGCGCCAACAGGCTTGCATCGAATTCAATGCTGGAGTGCCTTGTTTTTGGCCGCAGGGCTGCGGAGAACATAAACTCATCGCTTGGCGCTGGTTTGCAGAACGCTCCCGCGGAAATGCCCGAAATGCCGGAGAGAACGGCTGCCAACATCGATTATTTAGCTACGAAAGAGTTTATACAGCAGCTTATGAACGACTATGGTTATGTGGTAAGGAGTAAAAAAGGACTTAACTATGCCATCGGCGAGGTTGAGGCCCTTCTTCAAAAGCTTGAAAGCGTATTTGAGGACTCGAAGGAATATGTCGAGACGCTCAATATAGCGACGATAGCGCTGGCAATACTAAAAGCGGCACTCGCACGAAAAGAGAGCATAGGAGCACATTACAGAGAGAACTGAGAGTTTAAAACGAATTTCAAACTCACCTGATTTATGCTCGCCGCGAGCGGGCAACCGCAATACATGCATAAAAATGCCCACACCTTTTCATGGTTATTTTTATGCTTTTGCTTCAGTGAAAGGATTTGTTACAATTATGAATTATATAGGTTTGGACGACCTCCTTCTGAGCGCTCTTAGAGAGGACATCGGCCTCGGGGATATCACCACCACGAGCTGTATACCGGGAGACGCTGTTTCTAAAGGTTATTATAAAGCAAAGGACGACGGTGTTATATGCGGCCTGGGCGTAATTACCCGTACGTATTATGTGCTGGACAAAAACGTAAAGGTTACTCCTCTCGTTAACGACGGCGACATCATCAAAAAGGGAGATGTCATTGCGGAGATTGAGGGGCCGTCTCAGAGCGTCCTAGCGGGAGAAAGGGTTTCTCTGAACCTTATGCAACATATGTCCGGAATAGCCACCGTCACCGCTAAAGCCGTCGCAGCGGTTGCGGGCACGGGAACGAAAATTGCGGATACCAGAAAATCGACTCCCGGGTTGCGTGCCCTTGAGAAATACGCTGTAAAGACCGGAGGCGGCGCAAACCACCGATTTAACCTGTCGGACGGTGTCCTAATAAAGGATAACCATATCGTCGCCACGGGAGGAATAACACAGGCTGTACAGCGCGTACGTGAAAATGTCCCCCATACCTTCAAAATAGAGATAGAGATTGAGAATATGAGCCAGATCGAGGAGGCACTCGCGGCTGGAGTAGATATCATAATGCTAGACAATATGTCGGTTGCTGAAATGAGGGATGCTGTCCAGGCCATTGCGGGTCGTGCCATAACTGAGGCATCCGGCAATATGGGAGAACGAAATCTGCGTGAAGTCGCCGAGACCGGTGTCAACATCATTTCGATCGGTGCGCTGACCCATTCGGTTAAGGCGCTTGATATCAGCCTGAAGTTCTATAAATAAAGTTTGCAAGAAATAAAAACCCCTGCCGTAATAAACGGCAGGGGTTTTATTTTATCCTATGCCCTTGGATGCGCTTTGTTGTAAACGTCTTTAAGCTGCTTTTTTACAAGCTGTGTATATATCTGCGTGGAAGAGATATCGGCATGTCCGAGCATCTCCTGTATTGAGCGAAGGTCGGCTCCGTTTTCGAGAAGGTGCGCCGCAAATGAGTGGCGCAGCGTGTGAGGCGTGATGTCCTTGTCAATCTTGGCTTTTTCCTGATAATATTTTATAACCTTCCAGAAACCCTGCCTTGACATTCGCTCCCCGCTCATGTTCACGAAAAGAGCAGTCTCGTCAGGTACAGCTATCAACTGCTCGCGCACAAGACTAATGTAATCAGAGATGGCGCGTATTGCAGCGGGATACATTGGAATAACACGTTCCTTATCGTGACTGCGGCAGCGAATAAAACCCGCAGACAAATTTACATCATCACAGTCGAGTGATATGAGCTCACTGACACGAATGCCCGTCGCATAAAGAAGCTCCAGCATTGCCCTGTCGCGGCAACCCTTCACATCGTTTTGCTCGGGCTGCTCCAAAAGGAGCTCGACTTCGCTGCCAGTTAATATCTGCGGAAGTTTTTTTATATTCTTATCTGTAGAGATGTTTAAAACCGGATTGACCTCAATAAAGTTCCGGTTCAAAAGGTAGGAGTAAAAGCATTTCAGCGATGCGCGTGCGCGGGAGACAGTCGCCGGAGATTTTCTGTTCTTTTTGAGCCAGTACACAAATGCCTCAATATCAGCTCTGTCGGCTGATAAAAGTGTCAGTCTTGTGTAGTGGGTAAGGTATTCAAAAAACTGGTTCAAATCGCGGAGGTAAGAAGATACAGTATTCTTTGAGGCGTGCTTTACGTCTGTGAGATGGGATTCATATTTTTCGATGAGCTCCTGATCTGTCACTGACAGCACCACCTTATATCTTAAGAATAAACATAAGCAAAGGATATTTAAAATATGCCTCGAAAGCAGCCGCAAAACCGAGAACAATAATAAGTATTAAAAATTCCGACTTGGGCGAATAAGGATACAAAAAAGAAAAAGGTCTGCCTCCGGCGCCGAGTGACGTTCGAAACAGCGATAAAGAAGTTACGCATGATCTGGAAGCAAAAACAAAAAAGCATGGTAAAACAAAAAGTTCGGAAATTGCAAACATACAGCAAATAGTTAAAATGCCTTCGCTTCCCAAGATACGCGCGGCGTATGCGACTGAAAAAGATAAAAGAAAACCTTTAATAGCAGAGAGCGCCGGAATCAATAAAAAACCAAAAATTGTATATGCTAAAAATACGGCCACAAGCGGGAAAAGCAGAACTGTTTTGAAAACAGATAAAAAATTCACTGCATACTGAGTTCCAATAACGGAGCTGATTGAAGAAAAAAACTGGGGTAAAGCACCGGCTGCTTTTATTTGCATAGCATAAAAAGTTCCCGCAAGAGAACCAGCCGTAAAACAAAGAGCGCAGACAATAAATGAAAAAAAGTCGCGCGGCTTATTATTGAAAAGAAAAATAAATTTTGAATCCATTTTCGTCACCCGATAAAGAATATGGGCAACGCAGTAAAAAAATGTTATGAAACCATGTGAAAACTTAACATTTATAAATATATTACAATCCTTAGTAATAATCAACATAAAACCGAGTTTTTTAGCAATTTTGTATATTATGCCCAATTATTATGTTAACAACATTATGTTAACCCATTATACCGAAGTATTGAATAGTGATCGGTAAAGATAGTCAATATGAACATTAACACAATATTTAGTGTTTTTGTGCTCTTTAAATACTATATGTCGTTCTGTAATTTTATGTTAACTTTCGATATCTTTTTTGCTG
>JBFWIW010000096.1:0-6838 GCA_050253535.1 Oscillospiraceae bacterium | reverse complement strand
GCGGGGAATACCACGTTGTTCACTACGGTCTTGATCTGCACGGAAGCGTCGCTCCATGTGCCCTCGATAGCGCCGGCAACGTCGCCGGTTCCGGCCGCGAGAGCGTTTGTTCCGAGCAGTGCGGTTACAATCAGCGCCATGCTTAAAAAGATGACAAGTTTTTTGTTGCTCATATAAGCCGCCTTTCGTTAATGCTTCGAGGCCGCAGATTTTCTCCGCGGCCTCGATTGATAATTATTGCCGGCGCGCTACATCCCGCTCATTGCCGGATGCCTCTGCTCCTGTTGAGGGCTTTGGCTTGGAGGCGCCTGCTGCTCGCCCGTTTTCTGAAGCTGCGAAAGCTCCTGCCGGTAAGCGTCGATAACCGCCTTATCAAATTCGGCTCTGGCCTCCTTGGTGCAAGGGAAGCAGATGTCTTTATAGCCGTCCTTGACCTTGACGCTGGGCATGGACACAAACAGTCCGTTCGTACCCTCCATGACGCGGAATCCGCGCATGGCGAAGGCGCCGTTGATGTTCACATTGGCCGTCGCCCTTTGTGTGCCGGAGGCTTTGAAGTCATATATCCGCACATCGTACTTTACGGGATAGCCGTTTGCCTGCGTCCGTTCTTCCAAGGACTTGGGAGCCACGGCGGGTTTTGTGTTTTTGCTCATGTTTTGTAATTCCTTTCTTTGTCGATATTACATTTCCATTCCGTTCATTTGCTGCGCGTCGTTTTGTTGGGCGGTTAGCTGCTCCAGCTTTTCCCGCGCCCACTCGGGCAAATACTCGTCCTTGAGTATGCCGACGAAATCGCTTCGATTCCACCGGGTTTTTTCACCGTCCAAAAGGCAGGTCGCGAACACCGCTCTGCCGGAGCTGTCCGGATTACAGCCGAAGCCGCCCGTCGCCAGCCACAGCTGATTCTCACCGCTCCAGGCGCTCTCCTTGAGAATATTCGGAGATATAACAAGCACCTTTCCCTCGTAGTCCCGCTCCCTGGAATCCGCCTCGCACTGCTTGTGCTCAAACAGTCCCAGCGCGTCATACGCTCTCCGGGCCTGATTAATAAAGCCGTCGAGGACGGCGGGGTGCGAGCCGACGACAAAGTCACGATTATGCTCCTTGTCGTGCGGGATGTACGAACCTTTTGCCCATTCCTTGTTGGCGCCGCTGAACCTGCCGTCCCAATCGAGACGCTGAAGCGTGTTGGCAAGAACGTAATTAACGCGCTTGAAGCCGTATTCCTCAAGGACGCTTTTGGCACAGTCGGCGTTAAGGTGCATACCGTCGAAGTTATTGCGAATTGCTTCCTCAATGGCTTCCTTGCAGGCCTTATTCAACCTGTAGCTCTCGCGCCACTCATTAATCTCGCCCAGCCGCCGCGCCTCGTCAGCCGAATACGGATAAAGGTATGCTTCATTCATCGCCCGTTTCCTCCAGCATAATTTGCTCGTCCAGCGCGGCGATGCACACGCCGCTCTCAATGAGCGCGGTCAATACCTGCGGCGGGAAATCGGTCACGTCGAACTGCCTCTCGGACTCAATCACCACGATTTCGCCGTCACCGCCTGTGAAGGCCTCCAGCTTCGCGTCCTTCGGAATGCCCGCTTCCTCCAATAGATAATCGGGAAGCGTAATACCGACGCCTTCCAGAATATCCCGGCACAGCTCACAGTTTTTAACGCATTCCGCGCGGCCGAACGCGCAGCCTTCGCCGCAGTTGTCGCAGAAGCCGGTTGTCCTTCCAAGCGCTGTGGTCAGCTCTGCCGCCAGGTCGAGAAGGGAGGATATAAGGCGCACCTGTTCTTTAACCGTCGGCTTCTGCCTGCTCAGCACGATTACGCCGTCCCTGGCTTGAAGGGCGAGCACTTCGCTCTGCTCGAAGCCGCAGATATCAAAAATATCGCTCGGGATGCGCGTCACCTGACGCTTCATTGTCTCTTTCTGATTGTTCTCCACAAATTATTCCTCCTGATAATAATTGATGAGCGGCGCTGGCGTTTCGGCAAGCACAAGCTCGTTGCCGCTGGATATATCGAATAAGCTCATCTGAGCGGGATTACGCCTGCTCCGCTCGCGCATATCGTAGTTGGCGATGAGCAGCTCGGAAAACTGCGCCCCGTTATCGTAGCGCTGCTTGATGTTATTCAGGCGGGTATGCGTTTCCATTTGAATGCCGGGTGTGTCGTAAAGCTCGCGTATGAAGGCGCAGTCATTGTACGAAAGCAGAAATTTCCCCTCTATGCGCATCAGAATGTCTCGCAGCCGAAGGTGGTCAGCGGCAGTGAAGCCGTTTTCGCCGATGTTCATGTAATAGCCCTCCGTTTCAAAATACGGCGGATCAAGATAGAAAAAGCTCATTGGGCGGTCGTACTGCCTGATGAGCTTCTCAAAATCCTTATTCTCAATTACCACCTTAGACAGCCGACTGTGCGCCTGATCAAAGAGCGGGAAATTGGAGCTCATATCGTGCGGCTGGCTGCCGAAGCTGGTCAGCCCCGAAGCGTAGCTGTAACGGATAAGCTGGTAAAACCACGCGGCCCGTTCCACGGGATCGCCGGGGTAAGTGTTGGTTAGCGTGTCCTTCATGCGGTTGAATTCCGAACGGGAGTTCAGCGCGTATTTCAATGAGCTTTTGAGCGCTTCGGGATATTCCTTAACGCATCTGTACAGGTTGACCAGCAGCTCATTGAAGTCGTTAAAAACCTCGAAATCCTTGCCGGGGTCCTTGTGAAAGAGCACCCAGCCCGCCCCGCCAAAGACCTCGATATACCGCTCGTATTCAACGGGAAAGAGCGTCACAATCAGCTCCCGCAGCGCCATTTTTCCGCCGATCCAGGACATAAAGCTATTCACTTATCTCCACCTCCCCCGGTGGAGGTAGCGTGCTTAGGCTATATTCGTTAATCATGGAAGACCTCCTGTTACGGACGTTTTCCCGAAAAAAGAAAGACAGGGCCGCTTATTCCTTTCGGAAAAACGGCCCTGTCTGTTATGGTTTTTGAAAATGGCGGCAGGTTTCCCCGCCGCCGCTGCTTATTAATTACGAATCGCCCGTGGCGTCATCCTGATACATACTGCCGTCTATGGTCACGGCAGCGGTTCTCGTCTGGGTGAGGTATACGTTTGAGCCAGCCAGCGCTGTTGCCTGTGGGTCAAGCGCTCTGACGGTGAAGGTAATGGTGTATGTGCCGTCCGGCGTTTCGACAGGAATGTAGATTTTTCTTGCTCCTGTCACGCTATCTGAATTGACGGGGAACTGCCATGTGCCGCCGGCATTTTGGAGTGATACAGTTTTTGCGCCGGTGAAATTATAGCTTGCCGTTACCGTAACGTCCTCAACATGCTCTGCTGTCACGGGAAGGCTGGCTGTTATGCCATATCCGCTCCTGGTCGCGTTGCCGGATTTCAGGGTGTCGGAGCCGCCGTCATCGAGCGTGGGTGTTCCGGCGCTCAGAGATGCGGAGGAGGCAAACTCGGCGCTTATTGTATGCGCGGAGGTTATGCTACTGAAGGTGTAGCTTGATACCGCGCCGACAGACGCGCCGTCCACTTTAACATCCGCAAGCCTGTACCCGCTGTCCGGGGTGATGGTGAAGGCTTTGCTTCCGCCCTTGGCGACGCTTTGACTGCCGGAGGGAGATATGCTTCCGCCAGTTCCCGCGCTTGCTGAGATTGTGTAGGCCGGGGTAATGTCAACGGTGAAATAACCGCCGCTGGAGTCGCCGCCGGACGAGCCGTCGCCATAATAATAGCCGCCGTCCTCGGCGGTGCTTGAATCGCCCGAATAGTTATATGTTGCGCGAACCGCCTGAGCATCATCGTGAGCGGCGGACATGGCCGTCTTCGCGGCTTGCGCCGCCGCCGTGTCACCGCTGGCGATGGACTCATTATACATCCGCTGAGCCGCGTCGTATTCTGCCTTTGCTGCTTCTAAGTCAGCTTGAAGCGCAGAAGCCTGGGCATCGGTTAGCCCCAACAGCTGCTTGGCGACAGCTACCTCGTTTTCCGCCGAGGTCGTGGCGTTTGTATCGCCGTATTCACCGGACTCTGTAACGGCTGATGCGGCATTATTGTAAGAGCTCGCGAGCCCCTCGTTTGTGCCGCCGCTTGCCATGTACGCGTTAATGGACGAGTCCGTGTAGGAGGTCGACGAAACGGCAGAAGTGTTGCCGCTGGAGCTTGTTGTACTGTATGTCGCTGTATTGGTTTTGCCGTTTGAGGTACCTGACGACGTAGTGGTGCCGGAGGAGTTGGATATCGTCCAGGTTCCGGCGGAGGAGTCGTAGCTTGCCGAGCCGGACGAACCCGCGAGCTGGCTTGCCAAGGAGTTGTTCGCCTGATGAAGCGAATTCATGGTCGCGGTGTCGCCCGCGTTATATGCCACCCACCACGCGGAGCTGTTCGCCGCCATTTGATTTTGTATCGAGCTGCTTGAGGCAGCAAAGGCCGAAAAAGAAAGCACGGAGATCATCAGGATCACCGTGCAGAGAAACGCTATAGATTTTCGCTTTTTCATTTAGTACCTACCTCCATAATCATTTATACTGGCTGCCAAGGGGCACGATGGTCTTTATGTTGACGTAGTAATCCGCCTGAGCGTTCATATGGATATCTACGGCGATATATACGGTTTCGCCTTTGAGAATTTGCGTAAATCCGTACTTATTTGCCGTTGCCATTTCTTCACCGGTCAGTTCGGTGGGGGTGATATAGCACGTCATAGCTACAATACCGCGCACTGTCGTTGTAATGCCGCTGTAGTTGTCCTCCTGATAGATGCAGGAGGTGTCCGTGATAAACTTGAAGCTGATATTATCTGAGACATAGGCAACCTCGGCTTTCGCTTCCCGTACCAGCAGATCGAAGAATTCATCAGTCGTGCTGTCGTTCAGCACAATGTCAAGGCTGGCAAAGGGATATTTAGCCGCTCTTGTAGAGAAGCTGTACAGATGCTCTCGGGCGTTGGCATAGCCGAACTCGCCATTGAAGCTCTCGCGGTCGGCACCGTAGAAATATTCCAGCTCCTCAGCGGTCTTTTTTCCCTTTGCCGTTTCATAAGAGACGGCGGCCTTGCTCTGCGTATAGTCGTATGCTCTTAATGTCGCAATCTGCTCCGTCGTCAGGACATCGGAATAGATTCCAACAACCCTGCAGACGTCCGAGTAGTCCACATACGCGCCAAGAGCCTCGGCTACAAACCTGATCGGCACGTAGGTGCGGCTCTCGCGTATGATCGCCGCCGTGTCCATAGTCACGGTCGTTGTCTCACCGTTTTGCGTAACCTTGAGGTCGGCATCGCCTATGCTGATTGCAACGGATATGCCGTCTTTCTCTATTGTCGCCGTCTTAGTCTCGTTATTCCAGCTCACGTCCGCGCCGAGCTGCTCGGTAGCGAAGCGGACGGGTATCATTGTACGGTTATTCGAGTCGACAAACGGCTGCGCGTCGGGAAATTCCACGATGTAGCCGTTGACACGCACGCTGAGCTCAGTGCTTTCTGCCGCCGAGGCTCCGGTCGCGCAGAACACGCTGAGCATGAGCGCAAGGGCGATTATCAGTGATATTTTTTTCTTCATAATGACCTCCAGTTTTGTTATTAAGCCGCGAGAAGCGTAAGCGCTTTGACGGCGATGTATGCCGGGGCGATGTAAGTACACAGGGGTATGCCTCGATTTATCGGCTTTCGAGTGATGAGCCCGCACACCATTGCGCCGGCGAGCGCAAGGAAAAGGATCGCTGCCAGCTCCGGCAGCCCGCACGCGAAGCCAAGACCGCACAGCAGCTTGAAGTCGCCTCCCGAGAGCCTGCTTTTTGAGATTTTTGCCGCCGCTAACAGCAGCACCGCGGGGGTTACCAAACACATTATACCGTATGGTACGGAAAAGCCTATTAAAATTCCGGAAAAAATCAGAATAATATGAACGAAATCAGGTATCTCACGCCGTGTATAATCGACAACGCCGCCATAAATCAAGGCGGCGGCGCAGAGGATTACGGCTATTATGTTCGCCATCGTCATATCACCCTGTAGTTGGTGGCTTTCACCGTAAAGTCCATGGTCAGGTCGTCGAAGCCGTACTGCTTAAACAGCGTGGAGAACGTGATAGTACCCGTGACGGTGAGGGAGGGCGGTGATTCTGTTCCTTCGATTGAGGTAATTGTTACGGCATACCCGTCCGGCATGTCGCTGGCGATGAAGCCGCGGAAGTCATCTATAGCCCCCGGCACGTCCAGACGCAGGTTATTGTCCGCCCGATATTCGTCCAGTATGTTTGCTTCAACGGCGCTGTTACAGCTTCTCTGCATGATGGTTTCCGCCGCGTAGTAGCGCTCGAACGCCGCCCCGGTCTCCATGACCAGAAAGGCTGCGACAAGCAGGAAAAACACCAGCCCGATAAAGATTACGGACAGGCCTCCCGACCTGTCCCTCAGCAGCTTTTTCATTCCTTGTGATACACCTCGCTCATTCCCGCCACCTTCACCTCGATTGGCAGGACGATTTGAATCGGACTGTTGCCAAACCGTAGGACGGTGATCCTGTAGCTTGCCGTTAGCGTCACGCTGAACGCCTGCCGGAGCTGGATTTTGTTGCCTGAGAGGTACACAGCGTCAACCTGAACATCAATGTCCTCTAAGCTGTCGTTTGACATGCCGCTTATGATATCCATGGTTTCTGTCTCGTCGTATAGCCCGGTAACCTCGATGCTGCGAACGACCCTGCGGCAAAGGTAGCTCGCGTTGTAGTATTGCATGATGTATATCATGCTCGATATGAGCGCCAGAAAGATTAAGACGAGCATGGCGGTCGTAAGCAGAAATGATACCGCTTCATCGCCTTTCTTGTCGCGCA
>JBFWIW010000095.1:0-6972 GCA_050253535.1 Oscillospiraceae bacterium | reverse complement strand
GGGAGAGCGTACGGTTCGCATCCGTAAGGTCGAGAGTTCGATCCTCTTCGTCTCCACCAACGAAAAAAAGTCAGCAGCCGTGTGTGCTTGTTGACTTTTTCTTTTTATGAATGAAACTATTCAATCATTATTGCGACAGTGAGGATAATTATAAAATGGTAACTTCCTGCGACGTACCGGAATATCCTCCGACCCCATCAGAGGATAAATCCAAATTCACAATTGACGAAACCATTTTTATAAAAATTGCTGAAGGCGATACGGCTGCGTTTGAAGAATTTTTCAGACAGACAGAGAGCAGTATCTATGCGTTCGCTCTGTCTATTCTTAAACATCATGAGGACGCGCTTGATGTTATGCAGGACTCCTATTTGAAAATCCGCGCCGCGGCTCATCTGTATAAACCAATGGGAAAACCTATGGCCTGGGTCTTTACAATAGTTAAGAACCTCGCAATGAGCAAACTGAGGTCAAAAGGACAGACGGTACAGATTGAGGATATGGAAAACGACCCCTCGCTCTCATATATAATCGACAACGAGGATAAGTTCGTCCTGCAGTCGGTTTTAAAGCTTTTGAATGAACAGGAGCGTGAGATCATCCTGCTCCACGCCATCTGGGGTCTTTCGCATAGCGAGATAGCAGTCAGTCTTGGAATGCCGATTTCAACCGTACTTTCAAAATACCACCGGGGTCTCAAGAAACTGAGAAACTATATTGAAGAAAGGCAGGCGCAAGAATAAAAGTAACCTGATTTCTCTTATTCAAATACAGAGCATTAAAAAAAGATATTGAAAAATCGCTCAAAAGGGCCATAATGAAGATATCCGCCGTTGGCATCAAAAAGCTTGTTAATGTACATATTGCAAAAATTTCACATGACCTCATCACCAAAGTTGAAAAGTAAAGCGCGTAAGTCCAAAAACTAACCGTTATTCTCCCCAATATTATAAAAAAAAACCAAATATAAAATAATTATGCAAATTATGCAATAAAACGCGTTTCTCGTGCGTTATATAAATACAGAAAGAAACTATAGCGTATTTTTCTTAAAACTCGATAATAGCAAACTTATCGAAAGATAAGGACGCAAAGCTGAGGGTCTAAGGTCTTTTGACTATGACAGCCTGGTTGCCGAAATGTTTTAGTGTTATTTAAATAATACTATCTCTGTTTGTGCAGCCTTGTTGTGCCAAACAGAGATTTTTTATTGCAAAATTTTAAACAGGTCGTGTAGTTTGATGAATATGGTTGCATCTGCCATTTTTGGTCTCGCAGGCGCTTTTTCAGGATTTTTTATACCGGACATCGCGCAAAAAATTGCCGTATACAAATGCGGCAAGAAAAACATGGCACTTCCCGCGGACCGGCGCTATACCTCCGTGCTTCTCAAGATGGCGTTCTGTGTTTTTAACGCCGCCGCATGGGCGCTCTCCGGTCTATTTATGGAAAAACCCGCTGTCTCCTTTTTCATGTCGGCACTGATAACTGTCGCCGCTTTAGTCGCTGTAACGGATATGCGCATACGGCTTGTACCAAACGAACTCGTGTTTGTCATACTTACTTTGGGCGCTGTATTTCAGATCCTGCATTTGGGTTTCGGTTCCCTGCTTAATTCCGCCGTGTGCATGATCGCAATGATAGTGTTTTTCACGGCTGCCGCCGGGTTTGTGGGATTCGGCAAGGTGGGCGCCGGGGATGTTAAACTGGCCGGAGCCATGGGCTTTGTCCTTGGATACCCCAACATAATAATAGCGCTCGCTATTCTGTGCGCCGTTCTGTTCCTATATACACTGTCCGGCCTTATCCTGAAAAAGCTGACGCTGAAAAGCATGTTCCCTTTCGCGCCGTTTATGATGACGGGAATGGTTGCTGCTCTTGTTTTCATAGTCTTTGAGTCGATGTTTTTTCCCGGGTCGACATTTTAAACGTAATTTACCATACTGATTGGTAAATATAAATTTCACTTTTGAGGGGAGAAAAAAATGAAAAATTTTGTTAATTGGCTGAAAAACGAAGAGAGCGGACAGGGCATGGTGGAGTACGGAATGCTTATTGCGCTGATAGCCGTAGGCGTCATAGCGGCCTTGATTGTTTTAGGGCCCCAGATTAAATCAATATTCACAGGCGTCAGCGACCAGATCACATCTAATGGAGTAGCATAATCATCATTAGCAGCCCGATAACATAATCAACGCTCACGGTACATAAATCTGCATTTTGAAAAGCAGGCTCCTGCTCCTGGTATGGGGCCTGCTTTTCCTCTGACTTTCAAAGAGGCGGTGGTATTTATGAATAAAAATGAGAATGGGCAGGCCATAGTGGAGTTTGCTCTGGTGCTGCCCATACTTCTTCTTCTACTGTGCGGCATCATTGATTTCGGCTGGATCTTTGGCAACCAGCTGCTCGCCAACAACGCAACCAGGGAGGCCGCCAGATACACCGCAATACATTACTATGACAGCAATACAGATGACGACGGGACTATCGCAGCCGGTATCGTAACCTCAAGAGCGCCGACCTTAAGCTCCCCGTCTGTTGAAACCCAGGCCTCCGGAGATTCGGTAACCGTCACGGTCACAAGCCAGGTCAGCATACTCACGCCATTATTATCTCCGCTGTTTAACGACGGCGAGTGTACAGTCAGCGCTGAATGTACAATGAGGTTAGAGTGATTTTGCGCTTATAGGTGATGAAATTGCGTAATTTATTCAAAAATATTTTCAGCTCCCAAAGCGGCTCCGTCGCAGTTGTCACCGCCTTATCCCTGACTGTCCTTATGGGCTTTTCGGCTTTGGTGCTGGATTTGGGTGTTTCCTATAACGAAGCCTCAAAACTTCAAAACGCTCTGGACAGCGCGGCTCTTGCCGCCGCCCGCGAGCTTCCGGCGGAAAGTATAAACTCTGCCGTCTGGGCAGCGGCAAAAAATGCTGCTATCATTTTTGCCGCTTCAAATGATTTTGACATCACATCGGACAATATTGAACCCATATACAAAGACAATGACTCAACACATAATATAGTTGGAATTAAAGTATCAAAAAGTATTGAGGTCAATTATAACTTTGCAAGAGTTTTAGGTATAAATTCGGGAATGGTTACCCGTTCGGCCTCCGCGGGGCTTACTCCGGTCGGCGGCTTAAGGGGCGCCATTCCCCTCAGTATTTCCTCTTCAAGCCTTTCTAACGCAATAGCCGCCGGCGCCGTCGAAGGACTTACGATCAAGTGTTCCTCCAATGCAGACGATATAGGCATCGACTGTACCGGGGAGAGCGGTTGGTTTGGAGCACTCAGATTCGACGATACGGGAGCGAGTATATACAGTAATTTGATTGCGTACGGTTTCAGCGGCGAACTTTATATAGGCCAGATATTGGATATGGAGAACGGCAACATGTCGGGCCCAACAATGGATGGTTTTACGACGCGCTACAACAGCTGTACTGCGGGCTGTACGGCCGATAGTTTTGAGCCTGACTGCCCGAGACTTGTATATATCCCCGTTGTCGAGGTGCTTTCCAACAATCAGGTCAAAATAGTGTCTTTTGCCGCTTTTTTTCTCCTTGAGTGCGGAGGGAGCGGCAACAATTCATATATCAAGGCAACTTACATAGACGACGTTGTCATACCGGATTCGGCATCCGGTAAAAGCGGTCAGGACTTTGGGCTGTATGTTACCAAAATATTGGAATAATACTGATTTCAAATAGTAGAAGTAATAAATCAGCATTCTATCTTCCGCCATGCCGTACTGTAAAAAGCCTTTTTACACCAAGTACTTGCGGTTTTTTACGGTACGCCCTGACGAAAGAAATCCTCGCTTCAGCAATCATATTTTCTATCTGCAATTAGTATAAGCTTTTCGGCCAGCTCGGTATGCGGAGGTTTTTGAATTGAAAAAGGTGAAAATACTGGCGCTTGTTTCAGCGGTGGCAACGGCTCTGTTGCTGTTTATATTTCTGAATTCGCTGAATAAACCGACGGATACCATAAAAACAAAGGTAATTACCGCCGCCGCCGATATTCCGGCGGATACGCCGATCACCGCAGAAATGTTAACCGTTACAGAACTGCCGGCCGAGGCGGTTTTGCGCGGAACTCTCACCGATGCCTCTCAGATCCAGGGGAAAATTTCAGAGTCCAAAATATATGCCGGCGAACAGATTACCAGCTCAATGCTGATTTCGGCAGGTGAAAAAGGAAACGGCACCCTGGCATACGCAATAGAACCTGGCATGCGCGCAATTACCATCGCTGTGGATGAGACAGCCGGTCTCTCATACATGATAACGCCCGGAAACCATGTCGATATAATAGGCGAATTTCTGACTGGCGGCGATACGGGCGAAAGCAGTTCCGCTGAAAATGAAAAAATATCATATACCGTAATGATTTTGGAGGATATTACCGTTCTTGCCGTCGATAGCGTTCTGTCGGAAGACGGCAAGATAAAAAGTGAAGCCCCCGCCTATACCGCGATAACTCTGCAGGTAACTCCCGAGCAGGCCATGGAGCTGAGCATGGCACAGTTTGAAGGACAACTCAGAACCGTTTTAAGGTCTCCTGTTGACAATGAGAAAACGAACCAATCGAGTTTTACACTTAAAGACGTACTGCAGAAATAACGTGCTTGGCAGCAAGTAACGCAATCGGGGAATAACTAAAATGAAAATAAATGTTTTGCTTATAAGCAAATTTGAAAATAACCTTACCGCAATGAAAAAAATGATTGATGATGAGACAATTGCCATTATCGGTGAATCTACCGGCGGCTCCGCCGCATTGGATATAATCGATAATCTCTCACCGGATATTATTATCATGACGCTGGGAACCGGAAATACCGATGTGCTTAGTCTGGCGGAGCGCGTCATCCTTCACAGGCCGCGATCCCATGTCATTCTACTAGCCGAATATCTGGATGTGGATATGCTGCAAAGCGCTCTCAAAGCCGGCGTTCACAATATCATCCAGTTTCCCAAATCCAAAAAAGAACTGACTGAATACATCATAACAGTTTACCATAACGAGACTACCCGGCTGGAATCGCTAAGCGAAAAACAGAGCCTCGCCT
This sequence comes from Oscillospiraceae bacterium, assembly GCA_050253535.1. GTDB lineage: Bacteria > Bacillota > Clostridia > Oscillospirales > Oscillospiraceae > JBFWIW01. The sequence goes on along the minus strand of JBFWIW010000095.1, from coordinate 1,898 downwards.
GGTCTTCAAAAGTAATAACCATTTTTGGCACCAAGGGCGGACTCGGAAAAACCACTCTCGCCGTAAATCTCGCGGTCATGCTCGCCGCCGGTAAAAAAAAGGTAGCCCTCATCGACCTGGACCTGCAGTTCGGAGACGTCAATATATTTCTGAATATCGACCCCACCGATACCATTTCTGAACTCGTGCAGGAATTAACTGCGCCGAATATAGACCTTTTGAGAAGCTATATGATCGTCCACTCCAGTGGTGTACATGTTCTTTGCGCTCCCAAAAGCCCCGAATATGCCGAACTCGTCTCACAGGAAAAGGTTCAAAGTATAATCAGTCTGCTGCGCACCTATTACGACTATGTAGTGATAGACACTCCGCCGACCTTTAACGATGTAACTCTTTCAGCCATAGAATCTTCGTCCGCCATACTGTTCCTCACCGGTCTTGATATCTCCACCCTGAAGAATTCGAAACTCAGCCTTTCTATCCTCGAATCTCTTCAGCAAAAAAGCAAAATCAAAATGATCGTAAATCGGTCGGTAAATATGGGTTCAATAACGCTCGGTGACGTACAAAAGCTTATTGACTGCCCCATATGGGCAAAGCTTCCCAACGACTACAAGGTGGCTGTAACCGCCCTCAACAGGGGTGTCCCTTTCGTGACAGGAGCGCCTAAAAGCGAGCTTGCCCAAGCCGTTTCCTCAGTTGGGAACCTTTTTTTAGAGGGGACAGAGGATATAGGCGCGCTCAGCATAAAGCAGAGGAAAAAATTGGGGATATTAAATCCCGGCAGGCGGCTCGGCTTTGCAAAATAACTTGATAAGGAGGCCGCGCCATGGGTCTGCTTGAACGGCTTGAAAAGCAAAAAGTCCCTCAGCAGGAACAAAACACAGACGAAAAAGAGGCGTTTTCCAGTAAAAGCAGCGCCTCGTACATCGATGAATACTCAGATCTGAAGGATAAGATACATGGCGAGGTTATAGAGCTTGTAAACCAGGAAATGGCCGCAGGCGGTAATATTGAGGATAACAAAGAGGCATATTTATTTCATTCGATCGAATCCCTCGTTGATGACATGGGCAGCGCCATCCCCCGCGTCGACCGCACCCGTCTTGCGAAAGAGATCTTCAATAACGTGGTCGGCCTTGGCCCTCTCGAGCCACTTCTGGCCGACCCCGATATCTCTGAGATTATGGTGAACGGCCCATACAGCGTATACGTGGAGCGCTCCGGGAAACTGGAGCTATCCTCTACCGTTTTCAAGGATAACGAACACATCATGAACGTTCTTAACCGGATCGTCTCCAGAATAGGGAGACGGGTGGACGAAGCCAGTCCCATGGTCGATGCCCGTCTGGCAGACGGTTCGCGTGTAAACGCCATCATCCCTCCCCTGGCGCTGAACGGCCCTACGATCACCATCCGTAAGTTTTCAAAAAAACCGTACACTGCGAACGATCTGATCCGTTTCGGCTCTGTAGTACCAAAGATGATGTCGTTTCTGGACGCCTGCGTCAAGTGCAAAATGAACATCATTGTATCGGGCGGTACCGGAAGCGGAAAGACGACTCTGCTCAACGTTCTATCCGGCTATATACCCAATAACGAGCGTATCGTTACGATTGAGGATGCCGCGGAGATCCAACTCCGCCAGTCGCACGTGGTAACGCTTGAGAGCAGGCCTCCAAACCTTGAAAACGCCGGGCAGGTAACCATAAGGGACCTGGTCCGTAACGCCCTACGTATGCGCCCTGACCGCATAATCGTGGGCGAGGTACGTTACGGTGAGACCCTGGATATGCTCCAGGCAATGAATACCGGTCATGACGGTTCGCTCACAACAGCTCATGCCAACACCCCGCGCGACCTTATTTCAAGGCTTGAGACTATGGTGCTTATGTCTG
>JBFWIW010000094.1:0-7277 GCA_050253535.1 Oscillospiraceae bacterium | reverse complement strand
GGTACACGCGCCGCTGCGCAACAGAGATATATAGACTTTTGCTTCCGATTCCGTGAAGCCGAACTCTTTTAACAAGTTTACATAATTATCCATATCCATACCTCAAATTCAGTATTCTATTATGATATATGTTTTGAATAAGTTCTGCAAGTTCTCTTCACAAAATCATTTCAGCCCCCTGTTTTCAGGTTTTCGCAATATAGTTGTTACTCCCGGTAACTACTATAGTTTCAGCAATAAAAAATGTCAATAAATTAAAAGTGTTAAAATCAACAATTTCACTATTGCACAAATGTTCGTTAATTTTTTGTCTATATTGTCGATAATCCCGGGGCGTCCAAGGTTCCAGTCTAACTTGGCAAAGCACTTGGGCGGAGCAATGATCATGCAAGGGGCAAGGGCATGCAAGGGAACGGTTCCTTTGCACGCCCTTGTCCAGGGGATTATTAAATTTGTGGGAGGAGCGCAAATCGCTCCTCCCGATGTTTTTTGACTTTAATATTAATTTATTCTTCCTTGCAAGGCTCACAATCATGGTGAAACTCACACTTTTTGTCGTCTGCGCCTTTGCACTCAACATGAGGGAATTCCGCAATGGCATCGGCTGAGAATTCTATCGGTATTTCGATGCAAATGTTCTGGGTCAGAATAAAGCTGCAGCCGTTTTGTTTCGGACCGCACGTGGTTTTATGATGAGGAAAAGTTGTAATTCTTGGCTCGCCGCAGCAAAATGTGCTGATTTCCCCGGTAGTAGCTTTGGGCTTGACAAAAACCGGCACCGATACGACAGCAGACTGGAAAGCAACGGCTGTGCAATTCTTGGAATCTTGTTCTCCTATATAAACTTCATCAATTTCTGGCATAATGTTCTCCTTAATAATTTCATTTTCGGCTGGCATTCAGACAAGCGTAATTTGTGTCAACCATCGGTCTATTATATATTATGAGATCCTGAGCCGCGGAGTGCCTGCACAGGCTGGTACATGCCGGTATGAGCGATTTTTAAAAATGCTTTAAAAAATGACCGCGCCCCATAATAAAATGGGGCGCGGTCATTTTTTATTGATTTGTTGATTCAAAAAATAGTTTCTGTCAGATAGAGTCCGTCATTTTATCTGCCGGAAGGAGCGCCTCCACTGTCGCTCCTTCCGGCATCCCGAGTCTCAGAACCCCGTATCTATCCATGGTATGCGCGGGGTTCTGAGGCTTAAACCTGTTGCATGCAACAGGCAAAGATATCATATAGTGTGCTGCTCAACGCTAAGCTTCTTCATGCTGAGAAGTATTTCCAAGCATTGATTAACAGCATTACACCAAGGTCATATTTGATATGAAATAAAAACAGACTGTCTCTAATATAAATTTAGTAATAAATTTAGTGGGAGATGCGGCATGATCAGAAGATTTTATATTATTGTCATGAAAAAAAACGTAATTCTGACGGCTTCCTGTTTTTTAGTCTGTATCGGCCTGATCTGCTTTTCCAAAAATGTCTTGTTGAGGAGCACTCCGGCCTCTTTGCCGCAGCAAAATTCAGAATATGTGATCCTGGCTGTAAACGACCTCGGGATGCACTGTTATCAGCCCGACTATTCCGGCTTTCTGATCCTTCCGCCGGGCAACAACCTGAAGGTTCAGGTATTCCGAAATGACGGAGAATCGGCAGAGCTCATTAATTCAGGTATAGAAGTCAGCTACCAAATCATAGACAATACTTATTCAGCCGGTAAAATCAACTTCTGGGAATACGCCGCGGATTACGGCTACGACGTCGAACCCGATATCGGAATTACCGGCAACGGTCTTTCAGGCGTAATGGAACTTTCCGACGACGGCAAATATTACGAAGCAACAGCAATCCCGGTAACTCCCTATAATGACGGAAGTGCGGAACTAAACCCCTACCAGCTTGCAGTAATTCGGATAACCGATGTGAATACCGGCCGGGAACTTGCCAAAATTGACGACGTAGTGGTGCCTGTTTCCGATGAAATGGAATGTGGCATTTGCCACGGTGAATCCGACACCGATCTGAATATTCTTCAGGTACATGACGAGCTGTCAGGGACCCGGCTGGCGGACGATCTGGCGCTCGGCAAACGGTATAAGTGCTCCGACTGCCATCAGGACAATATCCTCGGTATGCCCGGGGAGCCGGATGTCTTACCGTTATCACAGGCAATACACGGTTTTCACGCGGATAAAATGGCAGAGAGCGATATTGAACCCGAATGTTACAGCTGTCACCCCGGTCCTGTGACAAAGTGTTATCGCGGAGTCATGTCCAACGAAGTCAGCTGCGTCAATTCAGAGTGCCATGGCAATATGTACAATGTCGCCGGGACGCAGGCCGAAGGCAGACAGGCATGGCTGCAGGAACCGGACTGCGGCGTTTGCCACGGAGATCTGTATGCGGTAAATACTGACACCCTATACCGGGATTCCTATCTGATCAATAACGAAAATTATGAAATGAACGGCATTATACTGTGCGAATCCTGCCATAACGGCCCGCACGCCGAGTGGAAGTCGACAAATCCGACAGACAATCTCCTGCCAAAACGGCTTTTGGGCTATCCTAGCTTCATAAACCGATGTACGGTCTGTCACGAAGACACGGGGGTAATCCACCAAAAACTGCCGGATTAAGTATAACGCACCGATACAAAAGAGTATTTGAGCACGTTTTTTTGCGTTATGCTTAACAAAAGAAAGGAGAATCAAACCGGATGGAAAACGGACTTTTGCTGTTTGCGGCGGTGCTGAGCGGCTTATGCGCTGTTTTGTCCCTGATACCCGCCCATTCCGGAAGGGTTAAAACGGTAATACGAATATTGTGGGCTGCGTCTGCCGCCGCTGTCGTCTCCGCAACTGTGTTGATGATCGTGCTCCAGATATTATGTAAATTTGAATATCAATATGTCTGCAGTCATGTGAGCAGAGATACTGAATTAATATATAGAGTTTCGGCCCTCTGGTCCGGACAGGAGGGGTCCTTTCTGCTGTGGGCGCTCATCATGGGCGTGATGGGCTTCTTTGTTCCGCTGGCGAAAGGAAAACGGGCGAATAAGACTTTCGGAATTTATTCTGCAATAAGCCTCTGCATCTATTTGATGTGCTTTGCCTCCGGACCGTTTAAAAAAATGGACATCACTCCCTTCGACGGCCTCGGTCTGACCGAAGCGCTGAAAGATCCCTGGATGATCATTCATCCGCCCCTGGTATTCATCTCTTACAGCGCGATGGCGGTCCTGTTCTCACTTTCCGGGACGATTTCAGGAAATAATCCCAACGCTTCCTCAGACAGGATAATTTTCTGGCTTCGGGTAAGCTGGCTGTTTCTGGGATTCGGCATTCTGTCCGGCAGCATTTGGGCCTACCGCGCCCTGGGATGGGGCGGATATTGGGCGTGGGACCCGATCGAAAACGCGGCGCTTGTGCCCTGGCTTGTGCTGTGCGGATACCTGCACTGCAAAGAATGCAATAAATATCAAATGTGCATCATACCGTTTTTAATCGCCTGCTTCGGCACATTTTTAGCGCGGAGCGGGATACTGAAGGAACAGTCGGCCCACGCGTATTCGGACGGGAATGCCGTTGTCACAGGGATGATTATATGTTATATTCTCGGCACAGCTCTGTTTCTTATCTTCAAAAAGCTTCGCGGGCGAGTTAAAGAAAAACACGCAGCCACGGCCCCTTTGAGCGATATGCGGGACATGCGAAAGGTTTTTTATATTATAAGCGGATATGCCGCTCTGATTTTTGCCGGGACCATAGCTCCGCTAATCCTGAATATCGAAATAACGACGGCATATTACACCACCGCCAGCGTAATTTTCGTTTTGACGTACAGCGGCATGCTTCTAAAAATGGAACACTGCCGGCTGAAAAAGCGGAGCATACCTATGGCGGTAATCAGTACCGCGCTTGTTATCGCAATTATGGTAATTTCCGGTTCAGGTAAATTCGGATGGCTGATGCTTCTGTGGGTGTGCCTGATGCCGGTATCCCTTTGGGTGGCCTCCGGATTTCCGAGGGGCTGGGAGTTCTATCTGCCCCATTTTGGCGTGACGCTCCTGATCGTCGGGGCCGTCGCGTCGTCTGCCCTGTGCGGCAGCGCGCTCGCCGTTACAGCGGCTGACAGTGATCATGCTGTTGTCGCGGGAGTCGAAATTCCTCTGTCAGAGCTTTCAGAAAAAGATGTTCTGATAAAGTCTCTCCCGGCGGGAGACGTCATAATCCGGTGTTCGCAAATTTCAGACCTGCCCCGGGGCGGCCTTTTGATTCCCTATGAGACAAAACCCCTTATTATCTTTTTCTGGATCGGCGGATTTGCCGTTACTGCCTCGCCCCTGACCTTCATCATTTCGGAACGGTTCAAAAAAAAGAAATGAAAACGACGCTTTGCGGAAAATGCGAAGGCGGCCCATCCTCTTTGGATGGGCCGCCTATAAAGGTTAAGATGGTACGGGTCTCACTTACCGTAATATGCGGACAGATACATCGCCTTTATCTCTTTTATGAGCGGGTATCTGGGGTTAGCGCCCGTGCACTGGTCATCGAATGCCATCTCGGACATCTCGTCCAGCGTTGCCAGGAATTTCTCCTCGTCTACTCCGGCGTCTTTTATCGACTTCGGGATGCCGATTTTTGCCTTGAGCGCCTCGACGGCGGCTATAAGGCTTTTGACCTTCTCGTCGTCCGTCCCGCCGGGCAGGCCAAGGAAGGACGCGATCTCCGCATAGCGTCTTTTCGCCTGCGGGTACTTGTACTGCGGGAAGGTACCCTGTTTCGTCGGGGCGTCTGTCGCGTTAAACCTTATCACTTCGCTTATGAGAAGGGCGTTTGCGACGCCGTGCGGGATGTGGTGGTACGCGCCGAGCTTGTGCGCCATGGCGTGGCAGACTCCGAGGAACGCGTTTGCGAAGGCCATGCCGGCCATTGCGGCTGCGTTTGCCATCTTCTCGCGGGCCTCCGGATCGGCCGGTCCGTTTTCATATGCCCTCGGCAGATACTCAAAAATAGTCTTTATAGCCTGCAGCGCAATACCGTTTGTGTAATCGGTCGCCATGACGGAGACATAGGCCTCGAGCGCGTGGGTCATGGCGTCAATGCCGGACGCGGAGGTCAGGCCCTTAGGCATTTGCATCATGAGATCCGCGTCGACTATCGCCATATCGGGCATGAGGGCGTAATCTGCGAGAGGATATTTGATGCCGGTCTTCTCGTCCGTTATAACGGCGAAGGGGGTGACCTCCGAGCCCGTTCCGGCGGAAGTCGGGATCGCGACGAAATACGCCTTTTCTCCCATCTTCGGGAAGGTGTAGACTCGCTTGCGGATGTCCATGAAGCGCATCGCGAGATCCTCGAAGCAGACCTCCGGGTGTTCGTACATGAGCCACATGATCTTGGCGGCATCCATCGGAGAGCCGCCGCCGACCGCGATGATCGTGTCGGGTTTGAATTCCATCATCACAGCGGTTCCGGCGATTGCGGTTTCGAGCGTCGGATCGGGCGCGACTTCAAAGAACGTGTGATGCTTTATCTCCAGACTGTCAAGCAGATCGGTCACGGGCTTTGTATATCCGAGATCATAGAGAACCTTGTCTGTCACAATGAACGCGCGTTTTTTGCCCATGACTTCCTTCAGTTCTTTGAGTGCGATACCCACACAGCCTTTCTTGAAGTAAACCTTTTCGGGCGTACGGAACCAGAGCATATTTTCCCTTCTCTCGGCGACCGTTTTTATATTGAGCAGGTGCTTCACGCCGATGTTCTCCGACACCGAGTTGCCGCCCCATGAGCCGCAGCCGAGGGTGAGTGACGGGGCGAGCTTAAAGTTATAGAGGTCGCCGATGCCGCCCTGCGCGGTCGGAGTGTTTATGAGCGTTCTGCCGGTCTTCATCGCGAACGCAAATCTGTCGAGCTTCTCCTTCTCCCTAACGGCGTCGATATATAGGCAGGAGGTGTGGCCGAAGCCGCCGTCCTCGACGAGCTTTTCCGCTTTTATAACCGCCTCGCTGAATGTTTCCGCTCTGTATATGGCGAGCACCGGGGATAGTTTCTCATGGGCAAACGGTTCTGCAATATCCGTGGAAGTCACCTCGCCGATAAGGACCTTGGTCTCCTCCGGGACAGAGAATCCCGCTAGCTTTGCGATGGCGGCGGCGCTCCTGCCGACAATTTTCGCGTTAACGGAGCCATTTATCAGAATGATTTCCCGGACCTTCTTAATCTCGTCATCATTTAGAAAATGTGCGCCGCGCAAAGTAAACTCGTCTCTTACCGCCTCATAGATTTCATCTGCTACGATAACCGACTGTTCGGATGCGCAGATCATGCCGTTGTCAAAAGTCTTTGACAACAAAATGGAGCTGACTGCCATCCTGATGTCGGCGGACCCGTCGATTATAACAGGGGTATTGCCGGGGCCAACGCCGATGGCGGGCTTGCCGGACGAGTAAGCGGCCTTCACCATGCCTGGCCCGCCGGTCGCGAGTATCATGTCGGAGAGCCTCATGACTTCGTTGGAGAGTTCGATCGTAGGCTCGTCGATCCAGCCGATGATGCTCTCCGGCGCGCCGGCCTTTACCGCCGCATCGAGAACGATCTTCGCCGCTTCAATGGTGCATTTCTTTGCCCTCGGGTGCGGGGAAAATATAATCCCGTTTCTGGTCTTGAGCGCGAGAAGCGCCTTGAAAACAGCTGTCGATGTCGGGTTCGTCGTTGGGACGATGGCCGCGATGACCCCGATGGGTTCGGCGATCTTCTTTATTCCAAACGCGTCGTCCTGCTCGATAATACCGCATGTTTTTTCGTCTTTATAATAGTTATAGACGTATTCGGAGGCGTAGTGGTTTTTTATTACCTTGTCCTCCACTATTCCCATTCCGGTCTCTTCGCAAGCCAGCTTTGCAAGCGGTATCCTCTGCCTGTTTGCCGCCAGCGCCGCCGCTTTGAAAATGCTGTCGACCTGCTTCTGCGTAAACTCTGCGTATTTCTTCTGGGCTTCTCGGATCTCCCCGAGCTTCTCTCTGAGGGTATTTGAGCTGTTCACGATTGTTTCGTTTTTTGTGCTTTTTTCAGGCTCGTACTTCACAACAACTGCCAGGGGCATTGTATCATTGCTGTTTTTGATCTCCATCTTTTTCATAAATAATCCCCTCCTTGATTGAGATTTGTAAAATGGAGGATGTAAGATTGTTAATTATTTATCGTTAAATTATAAACAATCAAACAATACTAATATAACACTCTTTTTTAACTTTTGCTAG
>JBFWIW010000093.1:0-7315 GCA_050253535.1 Oscillospiraceae bacterium | reverse complement strand
TTATTATATCCCCACGCCCATACCGTGCCGTCCGATTTCACCGCCACGCTGTGAAAAGACCCGGCGGCCACACTCACCACATCAGTCAGGCCGCTCACCTGCACCGGCGTTGTCCGTGTCGTCGTCTTTCCGTCGCCCAGTTGGCCGTAATTATTATATCCCCAGGCCCAGACCGTCCCGTCCGATTTCACCGCCACGCTGTGGTAATGCCCGGCGGCCACGCTGAACATGCCGGTCAGGCCGCTCACCTGCACCGGCGTAGTCCGTGTCGTCGTCGTTCCGTCGCCCAGCTGGCCGTAATTGTTTTGCCCCCAGGTCCAGACCGTGCCGTCTGATTTCACCGCCACGCTATGGTAAAACCCGGCGGCCACGCTCACGACACCGGTCAGGCCGCTCACCTGTACCGGCGTTGCCCGTGTCGCCGTCGTCCCGTCGCCCAGCTGGCCGTAGTTGTTATCTCCCCAGGCCCAGACCGTCCCGTCCGTTTTCATCGCAAGGCTGTGGTAATACCCGGCGGCCACGCTGACCACACCGGCCAGACCATTTACCTGCACCGGCGTTGTCCGTGTCGTCGTCGTTCCGTCGCCCAATTGGCCGTAATTGTTATATCCCCAGGCCCAGACCGTGCCGTCCGATTTCACCGCTATGCTGTGGTAATACCCAGCGGCCACGCTGATCATGCTGGTCAGGCCGCTCACCTGCACCGGCGTTGTCCGTATTGCCGTCGTTCCGTCGCCCAACTGGCCGTAATTATTATATCCCCACGCCCATACCGTGCCGTCCGATTTCACCACAAGGCTGTGGGAATACCCGGTGGCCACGCTCACCACACTGGTCAGGCCACTAACCTGCACCGGCGTTGTCCTGTTTGTCGTCGTTCCGTCGCCCAACCGGCCGTAAGCGTTACTTCCCCAGGCTAAGACCGTACCATCCGTTTTTACCGCCACGCTGTAATAATACCCGGCGGATACGTTTTCAACGTCGGCTAGCCCGTTCACCTGTACCGGCGTTGTCCTGTTTGTCGTTGTCCCATCGCCCAACTGACCGAATGAGTTTTCTCCCCAGGCCCAGACAGTACCATCCGTTTTCACCGCCACGCTGTGGTAATACCCGGCGGATACGCCCACAACGTCGGTCAGGCCACTAACCTGCACCGGCGTTGTCCGTATTGCCGTCGTTCCGTCGCCCAACTGGCTATAATTATTATATCCCCACGCCCATACCGTGCCGTCCGATTTCACCGCCAGGCTGTGGAAAGACCCGGCGGCTACATATTCAACATTTGTCAGGCCGATAACCTGAGTTAATGATTCAGAATATGAAGTTATCCCATTTCCGCATTGGCCGTAATAGTTATATCCCCAGGCCCAGACGGTTCCGTCTTCTTTTAATACAAGCGTGTGGGAGTAGCCCGCCGCAGCCTGTACGACATCCCCGCTGTCGCTGTAGAGTTGGTATAGCTCGTCCTGTGTCGGGTTGTAGCCAACCACGCTGAAATCGTCTTCTGGATAATTGTCGATAATTTCCGTCTGCTCCAGGTCATTGACAGCATTCACAAGGCTTATCCGCATGCCGTCATTGACCGTGTCCTGCAGGTTTGACAGCATGTCCGACGTGCTAATTAACCTCTCCCTGAGGCCGGATGTATCGAGGTCATTCTGTACACTCAGGACCGCCGCCGCGACACCGCTCACCTGTGCCGCCGACATGGAGGTCCCGCTCTGGTTGCCGTACTCACCCTCCGGGAGCGTGCTGTATACCTCTCTGCCCAGCGCCGCCACGTCGACGAGGTCGGAGCTGTAATTGGAATAATAGGACAGACCGCCGTCCGCGTTTACGGAGGCTACGCTGATGACATTGTCCAGATCGAAGCACGCGGGGTAAATCGGCGTCTCCGCGAGATTCGATCGCGCGTTGCCGACGGAGCAGACGAACAGCATACCGCTGTTTTCTATCGCCTCGCTCAGCGCCGGGTTATTCTCTGTGCTGCCGAAGCTGCAGTTTACAATGCTTGCACCGTTTGACTCCGCGAAGGCTATCGCGTCAATAATGTCGCTTGTGTAGGCGCCGCTCTCTCCAAACACCTTCAGCGGTATGATTTTCACATTGTAATCCTCGTCTGCCGCTGCAATAATACCGGCGATGTGCGTCCCGTGCGCACTCTGGAGCGGGGAGGACGAATCATAAACCTCAGCGCTGTCGTCATAAAAGTTCCAGCCGGTCATGTCGTCGATATAGCCATTGCCGTCGTTGTCGATCTCGTCACCCGCCGTCTCGCCTGCGTTAGTCCATATGTAATCCGTGAGCCCCGGGTGCGTCACGTCGATCCCCGTATCAATCACAGCCACGATAACCTCGGAAAGTTGGCTAGGCTCCTGTGTTACGACAGGCTGGACCTCCGTCACTTCCGGAATTTCCTGCTCACTTGCTTCAGTATCACCGGCATCTGCCGTCTCTTCTTCGCCTGAAGGTTCAGGAGTTTCCGGCGTCTCCGGAACTTCCGTCTCTTCGCCCTCATCCGGCTGCTGCACGCCGGTGGGGTCGGAAGCCTCGGGCGTTTCACTTGTCTCCGTCCCATCGGTTCCATCCTGCTCCGTACCGGCCAGCACAAGCCCGATGCAACTCTCAGCCACTGCGTATTCCATCTTAAAGTCCGGCTGGATATATTCGATATACTCATCCGCGCCGGCGTCTTTAAGCGTATCAGCAAACTCTTTAGGGTTAACCTTTTCGTCCAGAATCAAAACTTCTGTCTTGCCTGAACGCTTACTGTCGGCAACGCATGCTCCGTCCGACTTTTTCGACATAAGCCCGGACAGGTCGCCCTTCGTCTCAGAGCGGTATTTAACAATGAAGCGATCTTCTTTCACCGCTTCATTCATGACACTCACTTCATCCTTGATTTCGTCGGAAATATCCAGGTCGGGGACTTTATCAACCTGCCCCGCTTCAACAAGCCCCAATATCTTTTCTTTAGTTTCGTTATTTCCATTATTGTCTTTATCCTTGACTCCATTTTCAGAAGCTGAATCACCAGGCATCTCTTTGGAACCGGACTCCACCTCTTCCATAACCTGCTCTTCCGCAATAAATTCGGGCATACTGTCAATTTTCTCCGCCAGCTTTTCATTGCTGTCGTACATAAGGCTGTATGCGCTCTTTTCATTTTTTCTGCTTGAGCTATTATCGGATTCGTCAAGTTTTGCCCCAAATGTAACCGTCTGAAAGACCATACTAAGCACAAGCACAGATGCCATGACCTTTGCTGCATTTTTCATGCTGATATCCCCCTCAAGTTAATATGTACTGTTATTCCTATGAAGATTATCAAGTAAAACGAGATGAACTCGGGAAAGCCAATATTCAGAAAAGCAACTTTTAAGATTGTTATTTGTTGCCAGACCTCGGTATAAATAAGGCCATAAAAATATATAACCGACTATTTTCAAATAGCCAAAAGGACCCCACTTATTACAGAGATGTCCTTTTGGCTATGAAATGAAATTAAGTATCGGGTTCAAATAATAAAGGATTCCAATTAAATACGAAATACATGTTTGGCAAATATCATTAAGGCCATTGATCGGGTTAGACAATCTTTGTTCAACTTCAATCCTTTTCCCAGAGCTTCCGTGGAACCTCGGGCTCATAAAAATGGGTGAGGCATGTAGCCGAAGCGAAAACTATTGCCAAAGCCGTCAGTAATGCGCTGCTGCCGCGAAAAGCGTATTTCTTTGCTATCTCAGAAATTTTGATAATGTTGCTCTTTTTCATTTGTTCTTCCTCCTTATTATTTTTGGGTTCTATCGCGCTTTTATTTGCCGCTTCGGAAATCCTGATTACATTATTCAACAAAATCACCTCCCATCCACTTAATATCCAAAATTTATCATTTATTTTGACAATTACAAGCCGTTCTGCGTGAGTTGACACTTTTTATGCGTGAATTAATTGTAAAATAAGGATTATTGTGGTAAAATGTCACATGTAAAATTGGGAGGGATTCCATGATTTCATACATATGGGAAATATCAGTATGTCTTATTGAAACGCTGTTATTTACTTATCTGATTTACAAAAGAATCGGTATCCAGCCCCACCGTATGTTGAGATTAATCATTTCTATATTCATAATGACCGGCGCTCTCAGTGTGCTGACTTTTCTGAACATTTCTACCTTTCAGAAGATCGCTCTGATGTCAATCATCTATATTCTTAATGTCTTATGGACATTTAATTGCTCGAAAAATGGCAGCTGGTACAAAGCCCTGCTCTGGCCCAGCTGCTATATCATTATTTCTACAGTGGCGGAAAACATAACGTTTTCCATTGCTGACGCAATGACCGATTATCCGCTGGAAGAACTGATGGTTATGAGCAGCGGACGAATTGAATTCACATTGATATATTTACTGCTTATAACCCTGATGGTATGGACTATTGTTCATATCGGCGAAACAGAGCCTGAGATCCCATTTTATGTCAGCCTAATATTGTTTGTTTTTATGGGGATTGGAATCTTTGCCACAGAATCCATTATTGATATTTCTTTGGAGTTGGGAATGGATCCCTTAACCGCCGGATACGCCAAGGCACTCTCCTTATTTTGTTATATCATTCTCCTGATGCTCTTTGCGCTGCTGATAACTTTTGAGTCTCTGGGCGTCATCCTCGGCCGGAATAAGAAGTTAAAACAACGGCATCAGTTGGCAGTGATGGAGCAACATCAATATGATCTGATAGTTTCAGCAACAGAATCCCTGGCTCAATGGAAACATGATTATCAGGGGCAGCTTCGTCTGATCGGCGCACTAATTGAACAGGAGGATTATTCTGAACTAAAACAATTTGCTGCTGATCTGATTTCCGATCTGCCTTCTTCCGCAAGTTTGTTGTTCAGCGGAAACCGCACAATGGATGCTGTCATTTCGCTTCGCATGATCGATGCCAAACGCCAGAACATTCGCTTTGAAACGACGCTATTTCTGCCTGACCCGATTCCTTTAAATGATGTTGTATTTGCATCTCTGGTTGGGAGTTTACTTGATAATGCAATTGAAGCATGCCGTAAAGTCCCACCGGAAAAAGCTGAAATACGCTTTGAAATTAAACCCTGGAAACAGATGATGTGCATATTCTGCTCAAATACCTCCAACGGTAAATATGTTAATGGAAAACAAGGAAACTTATTATCTACTAAAATACAAGAAGGACATGGCGTTGGAATCCGGCGTATAAAAGAAATCGTTTCGCAGGCAGGAGGCGCCTGCCAGTTTATCCCGGAAGACGAGCGATTCAGCGTCAGCATTATGATTCCTTTGGAGGATAATAAAAATGAAAATTGCGATAGTGGAGAATGAAGCGCTTCATACTGAGAATATTCAGGCGCTTTTGCAAAAATGGTCTGAGGAGCACCACACAATACTTGAGGTTGTTAAATTCACGAGCGGCGAGTCGTTTTTGGAGTTCAGTGAAATTAATTTTGATCTCGTGTTTATGGATATTCTTATGGATGGCATAGACGGTATATCTACCGCACATCAATTACGAAAGCTGGGATTTCGTGGACAGCTTGTCTTTTTAACTGCATTTTCCGAATATGTATTCGACGGATATGATGTTCAGGCGCTCAACTATCTCTTAAAACCGATTGCCTATGATAAAATAGCGCAATGTATAGATTATGTTGTAAAATTGTTGAACGATGATCGTTATACCTTTCGGCATCAGGGCAGCGTCGTCCGGATTCCTTATTCTCAAATTATCTATTTTTCCAGCGCTAATCACTATACCCAAATTATCACTACAGAAGGCACCTTTAATCAATTGGAATCTTTACGAAATATTTTTTCTCATTTGCCTGATCAGTTCCATTTCTGCCATCGCACCGTGATCGTCAATACTGAGCATGTCACAATGCTCAAAGGGCGGGAACTGGTTTTATCCAATCACACAAAGCTGCCAGTCAGCCTCACCCACTTGCAGGATATCCGCATCAAGCTTCTAACCTGTGCCGAAAACATGAGGTAGCCGTATGATTACTGAAACATCTAAAAAAATTTCAAAATATCTCATTTCAAACGGTGCTGACGAAAGCGATGAAGACGTTCTGGCCTATGGCGCCGAATGTCTGATAAATCTGCTGATTTCTGATGGCTTGCTGCTGGTAATCGGCGTTTTCACTCACCACATCCTTTATTTATTGGTCTGGTCAGTCGGTTATTCTGTGCTCAGGCTCAACCTCGGCGGTCTTCATGCATCATCACATTTTTGGTGCATACTGATAGGCACCGCAATTGGCGCATCAAGCATGGTGATCAGCCGTTTCTGGGTCTCACATACATACATAACAATCATAAGCGTTGTACTTGCAGTGATTATCGCAATCGTTATCGCGCCTGTTCCCCACAAACATAAGCAGCATCTGCAAAAGCAAAGAAGAAAAATCAAATATAAAGTGACGGCCACTTTGATAGGCGAATGCATAGCTATAGTAATTTTTTATTTTGTCGATATAACAATGGCTTCTTATATCGTATCGGGTTTGATTATGGCGACAACGCTGGCCATTTTTGGGGTGTTATTTAATCCAAGGTAACTTTTTGAGTTACAAGCACTCCACCCATTCGTTGTATCGCTCTATATGGCTTACAAACCGTTAATACGGTGTATGTATTCCCATGAGCTTTCCGTCAGCCTGCGTGAACTCCGTCGCCCTGCCACTTGTCGCCCAAACTGAAGCTAAGCGCGTTATATTCGCTTCTAAAATGCCTGAGTAACGGTATAATATCGTCCGGCAGCAAGCCCTACAGCGTGAACGATTACATAGAAAAACGAGGTATGCCGACACAGCTTAAGGTTTTTTTCTATATCGCCATCACCTGCGGAATGCGGCGTGGTGAAATATCGCCCTGCATGATATTAATTTCGAAGAAAAAAACAATACATATCACAAAATCTATAACGAAGACGCCGGAGGGTGTTGACTGCAAGGAACAGAAAATTGCAACGTCTTTCAGGACGGTTCCACCATTAACTGGGATAATTTTGTATCGGAGAATATATCTGATATAGCGGACGATTGGTGGATACACAATGCCCTCAAAAACGCATTGGACTAGATATACCTTAATAAAAGGTGTATTTTCATCGGTTTCCGTCCGGTAACCAAACAGTAACCAAAACCGATTTTCAGAGTGGAAATGCGCAAATAAATGACAAAACAAAAAGCCCTGTAGTTATTGCAACTACAGGGCTTTTTGTTGGAGCATCTATCCAGATTCGAACTGGAGACCTCGTCCTTACCAAGGACGCG
>JBFWIW010000092.1:1767-7553 GCA_050253535.1 Oscillospiraceae bacterium | reverse complement strand
TTTTAGCGGACATGGGCGATTTTGCCGCCTTTAATGAGGTTTACGCCCGCTACTTTATCTCGAAACCCGCCCGCAGCTGCGTGGCTGTGAAAGCGCTGCCGAAAGGTGTTCTCTGCGAGATAGAGGCAATCGCGGAATTATAATTGGAGGGGATTATTTCAATGTTGGATTCCGAAAGACAAATGAAGGTTTGTGATCTGTGCTGTAAACTGGTACGTACAAAGTCAATGTCGGGAGAAGAACAGTGTGTTGCAGGCATCCTGGAGAACTTTTTCCGCAACAACAACTTTGACAGCATTGAGAAAGATAAATACGGCAATATCATTGGCTGCATCAAAGGGAATAGGCCTGGAAAAAAGATACTGTACGAGGGGCATATGGACGAGGTTCCCGTCGCCGATCCAAAGGTCTGGACACACGACCCCTTCGGCGCGGAAATTGAAAACGGCCGCATTTACGGCCGAGGAACCACGGATATGAAAGGCGGTCTGTCTGCTGCCTGCTGCGCGGCAGTATTCTTTGCCGAAGAAACAAACCGCGACTTCGCGGGAGAAATCTATGTGGCGGGAAGCTGTCACGAGGAGTGCTTTGAAGGCGTCGCCGCCCGATCCATAAGCGCAATTGTTGAACCCGACATCGTTATTATCTGCGAACCCTCTCATCTGGATCTGCGGATCGGCCAGAGAGGCCGCGCCGAAATCGTTGTTGAAACCTTTGGCCGCCCCGCGCACTCCTCCAACCCGGAAAAAGGCGTCAACGCGGTTTACAAAATGATGAAAATCATAGAGGGGATAAAAGACCTGCCCGAAACCGAACATCCGATGCTCGGAAAAGGAATTATGGCGCTGACCGATATCATTTCATCCCCGTATCCCGGTGCCTCCGTCGTGCCGCAGTACTGCCGGGCGACTTATGACCGCCGCACGCTGGTCGGCGAGACAAAAGAGAGTATACTTGCGCCCATTTGTGAACTGATCAATGCTCTGCGGGAAAAGGACCCCGAGCTGGACGCTGCGGTGTCTTATGCGCGCGGCTCTGAAAAGTGTTATACCGGCAAAACTATCGAGGGCGAAAGGTTTTTCCCCGCCTGGCTGTACGGCGAAGACGACGATTTTGTGCAGGCCGCATATTGGGAACTGCAAAAGGACGGTATCGGCTCCAAAATTTCCACCTGGCATTTTTGCACCAACGGAAGCCATTACGCCGGCGAGGCAAATATCCGAACCATCGGACTCGGTCCCTCCTTCGAGCATCTGGCGCACGTCACCGACGAATATATCGAACTCGACCAGTTATACTATGCCGTCTGCGCATATATGTCCATCAGCACAGGCCTGCTATCAATGCAGTAAGAGCACTTTGCCGCAATATTTGCGGTTTTTACCACGGTACTTATAAACCAAAAAAAGCGAAAGGAGAAAATTATGTACGATCTTATCATTAAGAACGGAACCGTTGTATCCCCGTCATCCAGCGTGACCTGCGATGTCGCAGTCAAGGATGGCAAAATTGCAGGTCTGGGATTTTATGAGGCCGGTGAAGCGGCAAGAACAATCGATGCGACAGGCAAATATGTCATGCCCGGCGTCATCGAAGCCCACATGCACTGCATGGCTCCGTTCCAGGGCTGTTACGGCGCAAACACCTTCTATCAGCAGAGCGTCAGCGGCGCGTTTGGCGGCGTAACCATGTTTATGGACTTCGCCAACGTCTTTCAGGGAAAATCCGTTTTTGAGGCGGTAAAAGAACGCCGGGCGGAAATGGAGGAGTCCGCGATAGACTTCAGCATTCATGGCAAGTTTGTTAAATCTCCTCCCGAACTTGTGGATGAAATCCCTCAGCTCGCGGAATACGGCGTACCTACCTTTAAAATGTTCATGACATATAAAAAAGAGGGCGTCATGATCGACGAGGAGACCATGATCAAAGTCTTCGAAAAGGCGAAGGAAGTCGGCGGTCTGCCTATGCTGCACTGCGAAGACAACACCATGGCTGAGGACGCCATCGAAAAAGTAAAGGCGACAGGTGATCTGAGCTGGGTCAATTTTGCAAAGACCAAACCGCAGAAATGCGAAGCGGCCGCTTTCGAGCGCGCATACAGACTCGTTGAATATGTCGGCTGCCCCGTTATGATCGTTCATACCACCAATGAAGAAGCACTGGATGCCGCCCGCCGCGCACACAAATCCGGCCTGCCCATCTATGTTGAAACCGGGCCGCACTATCTGACACTGTTTGACGACAATTACGAGAGGGACGACGGCTACCTGTTCCTGTGCTCTCCCCCGCTCCGCACGCCCAAGGACGCCGAAGATCTGTGGCGCGGTATGCAGGATGGCACCATTTCCGTTACCGGCTCCGACGACTGCACTTATGACGTGGATGAAAAATCCGCATTTCTTGAAAAGGACGAAAACGGAAAATTTATTCAGGACTTCACCAAGGTTGTAAACGGTATGTCCGGTCTGGAAATCCGTCTTCCAATCCTGCTGTCCGAGGGCGCAAACAAGGGCCGTCTGACAATAAACCAGGTCTGTGCGCTCACCAGCACAAACGTTTCCAAGATTTATGGCTGCTATCCTCAGAAGGGTATCATCGCTCCAGGCTCCGACGCGGATATCGTTATCGTCGATATGGACAAGCAAGTCGTTCTCTCGAAGGATGTTCTTCACAACAACATCAGCTACTGCCTGCATGACGGTTTCAGAGTGAAGGGATATCCGGTTATGACTATTGCGCACGGCAATGTCATCGTGGAAGACGGTGAATTTAAAGGTGAAAAGGGGGCTGGTCAGTTTATAAAACGTAAAATCGATCCGAAATATCTTGAAAAGTTCGGCCTTGACTAGGCCTTGTTTCAGACAAGGCCCACTCCCCGTGATCTGCGTAAAAAAGATAAAAACCATTTACTAATTTTTGGGGGTCTAACAAATGGATACAACAAAACGATCGGCTTCATTAAGAAGCCCCGAACTCCTGCCCACCGGCGAGTCCAGCAGAACCATGTCGATGCCTGATTATTTTATTCTTTGGGCCGGCATGACGATCAATATCGTAGGCTTCTCCCTCGGCGCTCAGTACTATAACGGAGGAGCGGGCCTGTCCGCCTGGATGCTTGTTCTGGTAATTCTTGTCGGTTATGGCATTGTCACAGCGCTGACCGCACTTGTCGGTGATATCGGCACCATTTATGGTGTTCCCTATGCTGTGTACGCAAGAGCTCCGTTCGGGTACAAAGGCTTCTACGTCGCGGGTGTCCTGCGTGCAATTCCCGCGCTGTATTGGTTCGGCTTTTTGACCTGGGTCGGCGCTGCCGCGCTTAACTACATAATGGGGATCATCTTCCCGGGCTTCAGTAACCTGACTCTGATGATTATTGTTTTTGCCGTACTTCAGATAGTCAATGCCATGTTCGGTTTGAAGGCTATGGCAAAGTTTGACTGGGTTGCCATCCCGGTACTGGCGATTCTCTTTGTGGCTATCGCAATCGGTATCGGAAGCAAATACGGGGTTACTATTCCCGACATCATGTCAACTCCCGGCGAAGGCAAAATGTCCCTTGTCTATGCAATATCCGGCATTGCCGGCGGCTGGATCACCATGGCGCTGAACGGTTCCGACCTCGCCCGTCAGATAAGGCGCGTGCCGGATTATGATAAGAAGGGCTTCTTTGCCCGCAACAAGAAGGCGCTGATCGGCCAGTTCCTTGGTCTCATGGTCGTTGGCGTGCTCTGCATGCTGGTCGGCATGGCCGCCGGCATTACTACCGGCGAATGGGATCTGAATGAAGTATGCATTCAGCTATTCAGCAGCAAAATCGGTCTGGTACTGGCGTTCATCGCCATTCTGTTTGCACAGTGGTCCACGAACACCGCCGGTAACCTGATGCCTCCCGCATACATCCTTATCGGCATGTTCCCGAAGATCAACTTTAAGATTGCCTCTGTTATCTGCGGCGTTATAGCAATTGTCATACAGCCCTGGAAGATCCAGACTTCGGGCACTTTCCTTGTCGACGTACAGAATTATATATCCATTCTTCTCGGCCCTGTTATCGGCATTTTGCTGGCCGACTATTATTTAGTCCGTAAAGGGAAGCTCAACGTTCAGGACCTGTATACTGCAGGCGGTCAGTATCAGTACACAAACGGCTTCAACATGAGCGCGATGATCGCACTGGCGGCCGCCTTCGCGCTGAGCTTCATCAGCAGCACATATGCGTTCTTCATCGGTCTGATCGCATCCCCCGTTATCTACGTTATCCTTATGAAGAATTTCACAATGAAGAAGTATAATCAGAAGGTCGGGCAAGTCATTGAGTTTGACGAAAATATAGACTAATATCTCATATTTCTCCTTTTTGTTAATGTCTGCTGAATAAGTCGCCAAGCGATTTATTCAGCGGACATTTAATCAGAAGGACCCGGTTACGGCTGTGTCTGAAACCGAAGAACCGTCTCCAGATTGCAGGCACAACCTCTAAAAAGCAATTAATACGGAGGGTTAACCATGCGTACATTGATTAAAAATGGTTTTATTGTTGACGGCAGTGCCGCTCCCGGCTATAACGGCGATCTCCTGATCGAGAATGACAGAATCATCGGTATCGGGAATCTCGGAGACGTTCAGGCAGATATTGTTATTGACGCGGAGGGGCACGTCATTGCCCCGGGTTTTATCGATACTCACAGTCACTCGGATGTACAGGTTTTGATCCATCCGGAGGTTCTGCCGAAAGTTATGCAGGGCGTCACAACGGAATTTCTGGGACAGGACGGCATCTCTCTTGTCCCTCTGCCCAAGAAGTATATAAAGCCCTGGCGCAAGAATCTTGCCGGATTAGACGGAGACAGCGGCGATATTGACTGGGAAAACCTCGCTACTACCGATGACTACCTGCGCGCAATCGAAGCGGCAAAGCCCGGTCTTAACGAGTGCTATCTGGTACCTCACGGCAACATCCGCATGGAGGCCATGGGGCTTGACAACAGGAAGCCAACCGAAGAAGAACTCCGGAAGATGAAGGACATTACCCACCGCGAAATGCAATCTGGCGCTTTTGGTGTCTCTACCGGTCTGATATATATGCCCTGTGCTTATGCCGAGATGAGCGAAGTTGTTGAAATCTGCAAAACTGCCGCTGAATATGACGGTGTTTTCGTCATTCATCAGCGCAGTGAAGCCGACGATATTATAAATTCCATGCAGGAAGTCATTGAAATCGGCAGACAGAGTGGCATCAAAATTCACTGGTCCCACTTCAAAGTCTGCGGGAAACCCAACTGGGGCAAAATCGACCGTCAGATTGAACTGATAAACGAAGCTAAAGCAGAGGGTATCCGCGTATCTTTCGACCAGTATCCCTATGTCGCCGGAAGCACAATGTTGGGTGTCATTCTTCCCCCCTGGGTCCACGACGGCGGCACAGACAAGCTATTAAAACGCCTGGAAGATCCCGAACTGCGCAAAAAGATGATTTATGACATTGAACACGGCATTCCCGGCTGGGATAACTTTATTGATTTTGCAGGCCTTGACGGAATCTATGTAACCAGCGTCAAGAACAGGAAGAACGAGGACGTGATAGGTCTGAACCTTGTCCAGATCGGGGAGCTTCGCGGCAAGGATCCCTTTAACGCCACGTTTGATCTCCTCTACGAGGAAGAAAACGCCGTCGGCATGTACGACTATTACGGAAAAGAGGAGCATGTCGTCCGCTTCATGACCATGCCTGAGCAGAACGTCTGCACGGACGGCCTTCTGGGCGGGAAGCCGCACCCCCGCGT
>JBFWIW010000092.1:0-1667 GCA_050253535.1 Oscillospiraceae bacterium | reverse complement strand
AAAATAGTGCGATTACAAGGGTTCCGCCGACATGAGAGGCGGAACCCTTGTCTTGCGAATCTCAAGAGCGCGTCCCCCTTTCTTGTCTAAAGAAGAGGGTTTTCGATAAAAAAGGCCGAGGTATTGCCGAAACTCTCCCACATCGGCATTCTGCGTTGCGCTCACAGTCCAAAATGATACCGAGATGCCGTACTGCGGTACAGACTATCTCCCGGGCCTCCGCGAATCCAGTCCCCCGGATCAGCATATAACATTCCTATATAGCGAACTACGGAACAGACGCATAAATAGTAACTCATCAGGTTTCTTTTCCGGTCAATTGGAGCGCAGACTATTGAAAAGACCTACTATGTTACACCGCGTCAATATTTTGGTCGTTTGTCATTAGGCGCAGCATATTTTCTTCATTAGTTTTAATGCCTGCCAGAAGCAGTATATCGCCCTTTTTCAGTATGGTTTCACCGGTTGGGAGGATTTCTTCACCGTCTCGTACAATCATAAAAATCCTGCAGCTTGACGGAAATTTAAGCTCTTTGAGCGGCCTGTCATAAGCATACTTATTTGTTAAAACAGTCTCCCTTATGCAGATTCTGTCCACTGACGACCGTTTTTTCCTGACCAGTCCCTCATCACTGAAAGTTTTGTCAAACAGGAGTGGAAAAAGAAGGCACGAGATGATTGTGGTAAAGACGAAAAGTGAATAAGTCGCCCCGCTGATAACGTCCAGTGTCCGTGCAATCTGTAAGCCGACTATCATAAGGCTCAACTGTGCAGACAGCAAAAATGATGAAGAAAACGCTTTTTTCCTCCCGTATGAAGAAGACAACATCACCGTCGGAATCAACTTGACAATATAAAAGGCCAAAAGTATCAGGGGGATCAGCAAAAGCATGATCGGATCGGTGAATACTTCTTTTATATCCACATTTATACCCACCTCGATAAAGAAGATGGGAACCAAAAAACCATATCCGATAATATCAACCTTATCTTTTAAGTCATCCCTCGCCCTGCCCGATATAACGGAGAAAATAACGCCGGCTATAAAAGAGCCGAAGACAATTTCCGCGCCGACAGCCTGCGAAATTGCAACCAATATCAGAATCACAGCAAACGACGCTCTAACTTCCATGTGGAGCCCGCTAAATGTCTCAGCTGAGAATTTGTATTTGTTCAAAACCCTCCTGGCTATGGCATAAAGCAGGACGGACGACGCTATGACAACGATAAAGAGAAAGCTTCTGTAGCTGATCCCCTCTTCCATACTTGATGAAACAAGTGTTATTGCGATAAGGCATAGAAATTCGCACATCAGCGAGAAAATGAGCAGCGTTTGCCCAAAATCGGTGTCCGAAAGGTTTTTTTCTTTTAACAGCGGCACGAGCAGTCCGGGCGCGGTCGCCGAAAGAAGAAATGTAAAAAACAGTGTATTTTGTATAAGCCCAAATCTAAAAAGCAAATATGAAATAATATAGGAAATGATAAGGGAGATTAGAAACATGATGAAGCAGATAAAAAGAATTTTCAAATTTTTCTTTTTGTTATCCTTAGATTTAAACTCGCTGAAATCAATTTCAAAACCGTTTAAATACATCAGGTAAGCCAGACCCAGATCCGATAAAAATATTACCCAGGAATCGTCATGTACGACATTCAAAAAGCTTTTT
>JBFWIW010000091.1:0-7841 GCA_050253535.1 Oscillospiraceae bacterium | reverse complement strand
TAGGCACACACGCCATAATATCGGATTCGGTGAAATTTTCAAATCTCGGTCTTGTCGTTGCGGATGAGCAGCACCGCTTTGGTGTGGCGCAGCGTTCGGCCCTCTCGTCGAAGGGTGAAAAAAGCCATATGCTCGTAATGTCGGCGACGCCTATACCGCGGACGCTTGCCCTTATAATATATGGGGACCTCGACGTGTCTGTCATAGATGAGCTTCCGCCCGGTAGGCAGCCTGTTGAAACCTATGCCGTGGGCGAAGACAAGCGTCATAGGATATACAGCTTCATTCGCAGCCGGGTGGAAGAGGGAAGACAGGCTTATATCGTCTGCCCGATGATAGATGATGCGGAAAACCCCGATATCGGACTGAAAAATGTTAAGAAGTATGCGGAAACGCTTCAAAAAGAGGTGTATTCCGACCTCTCCGTCGCACTTCTGCACGGCAAAATGAAGCCGAAGGAGAAGGATGCCGTTATGAGCGCTTTCCAGCGCGGAGAGACGGATATACTCGTCTCGACCACCGTTATCGAAGTTGGTGTTGACGTCCCGAACGCGACGGTTATGGTCGTCGAGAACGCGGACCGATTCGGCCTTTCTCAGCTTCACCAGCTCAGAGGCAGAGTCGGCAGAGGGAAGCACAAGTCATACTGTATTCTTTTTTCCGGAGGGGGCGGCGATGTTGCTATTGAGAGGCTAAAGGCTATGTGCAGGACAAACGACGGTTTCGAAATTGCGGAGACGGATTTGAAACTCCGCGGTCCAGGCGACTTTTTCGGCGAACGGCAGCACGGCCTGCCCAGAATGAAAATAGCGGATCTCGCGTCTGATATGGAGGTCCTGTATACCGCGCAAAGCGCGGCTAAGGCGCTTATGGAGGCGGACCCGCTCCTTGAAAGTCCGGAGAACAAGAACCTGCGCGCATATGTTATTCAAATGCTGAAGGAAAATTCCGGAGCTATGAACTAAAATAACCCACTCGACTATACATTTTACTCCCTCGGCGGAAGTGAAATCCACCCAGATCAAGTTTTGATGAGAAAGCGCTTATACAGCGGGATCTGCTATTGTATGTCGCCGGAATATGTGCGGCGGAAATCCGTTGAGGTATTTTGTACAGACCGCTTCGCATATTCAAGTGACGTTGTTGATTGTCATAACCGTCTTTTCATGTTTTGTCCCACCGCGCATATAGTTATTAAGGACTGTTTGAAAAATACAAACGAGCCCGGCAGAGGCTGTTTTTTCATGCAGTTCCCAGCTTGTATGCGGAGGTGCCGTCTTTTGAAAAGGGGCAAAAAGCTCGTTATAAATACATTTATACTAACGGCAACCTCAATTTTTATACGTTCTGTCGGACTCGTTTTTCAGGTCTACCTGTCGAAGACAATGGGCGCTGCCGGAATAGGGCTGTTCATCCTCACGGTCACGGTGAGCCTTTTTGCCATAACCTTTGCCATATCCGGAGCAAGATTTGCCGTTACGCGGCTCGTTTCGGAGGAGCTCGGTGTCGGAAACGGCGCGGGAGTCATCCGCGCCATGCGGTGCGGCGTGGTTTATGCTGCGATTTTCGGTACGGCGTCTTTATTTTTGCTCTATTTCGGCTCCGGTATTATTTCACGCGTCATACTTTCGGACGACCGCGCTCTGCTGCCGCTGAGGATACTTGCTTTTGCGATGCCGTTTTTATCGATTTCATCGGTTTTCTCCGGCTATTTCACCGCGGTAGGCAGAATAACAAGGTCGTCTCTTGCGCAGATAATCGAACAGATGGTACAGATCGTATTTGTTGTCTTCGTATTCATGCGGACCGATAACCGGGACATAGAATTTACCTGTTCCGTAATTATGCTGGGCACAGTCATAGGCGATGTAGTCTCCGCTTTTCTTCTCCTTGCGTTTTATATCAGCGACCGGAGGCGCTATCTCGGAGGTAACGGGAAGACCGCTGGAATAATTCCGCGTATGCTGGACATTGCAATACCTCTGGCGCTTTCGGCATACGCGAGGACAACGTTACTGTCGCTCCAGAACCTTCTCGTGCCGAAGGGGCTTAAGAAATTCGGTTCGTCATCCGACAAGGCGCTCGCCGACTACGGGACAATACAGGGAATGGTATTTCCTGTTATAACCTATCCATCATCGCTCTTCACGGCGCTGTCGGAGCTTCTGGTGCCTGAGCTCACAGAGGTCCAGGTGAGGGGAGACAGGGAAGCGATGTCGGAGATAGTGAGCCGTATCCTAAGGATTTGCCTCATATTTTCACTCGGTGTCATGGGCATCCTCTTTGCCTTTTCCGGTGAACTGGGAGAGGTGCTGTATCAAAATGCGGACGTTGGCCGGTATATAAGGATATTTGCCCTCCTGATGCCGGTGATGTACATGGACACGGTGACGGACGGCATGCTCCGCGGACTCGGACAGCACATGTACTCAATGAAATATAACATCATTGACGCGCTCATAAGTGCCGCCCTTGTCTTCGTTCTGGTGCCGCGGTTCGCCGTGGCCGGATATATATTCGTTCTCTATTTTTCGGAAATCTTCAATTTTTTCCTCAGTATTCACAGGCTGCACAAGGTTTCGCCTATAGTGCCGGGGGTGGGGCAGATATTCAGATCGGTATTTTCAATATTTGCCGCCATAAATGTCGCCCTTCTGCTTTCCCGACAAATAGACGCTTTTATTCTGACAGGGGCAATCCGCCTTGTGGTTCGAATTCTGCTCTCAGCGGTGTTCTATATTCTTATGCTATTCATATTTAAGGGCATTAATTTACGCCGTTCAGGAGGCATGAAGTCGGTTTTTGCGCACACTGACGAAAACTGAATTTGACATCTGTATATTTTGTTTGGATTTTATTGAAATTGATATTTAAATTTGTTTGATTGTGTGTTATTATGATCCTGCGGTTTTCCAAATGAGAGGAAGGTCGTTTTATGCGTTACGGTATATATTACGCTTACTGGGAAAAAGAGTGGGGCGGAAACTTCGTTCCGTACATTGAAAAGGTGAAGGCGCTGGGATTCGATATACTCGAGGTCGCCTGCGGCGCGTTTAATCTCGAAACGGATGGTTTTTTCAGGGAGCTGCGTGCCGTTTCGGAGGGAAATGGGATTGTTCTCACCGGCGGATATGGGCCGAGAGCTGAGCATAATTTCGCCTCAAAGGATCCAGCGGTTGTAAAGAAAGCATTTTCTTTTTACAAAGACGTTTTCCGCAAAATGGACATAGCCGGTATAAAAAGCCTCGGAGGAGCCCTTTACTCCTACTGGCCTGTGGATTTCAAAGCCGGTATCGACAAAGCCGGTGACTTCAAGAGGAGCACGGAAAACATGCGCGTTCTCGCCGAAATGGCAGGGGACTTCGGCATTACTCTTCTGATGGAATCCGTAAACCGGTTTGAAGGCTATATGATCAATGAGGCGAATGAGGCTGTTGAGTATGTCCGGATGGTCGGGAAACCGAATGTGAAGATCCTCCTTGACACCTTCCATATGAACATTGAGGAAGATTCCTTTACTGACGCCATTCAAAAGGTGGGACCGCTCTTGGGCCGTCTGCATGTGGGGGAGGCCAACCGCCGTCCTCCCAGAGAGGGAAGAATGCCGTGGCGGGAGATCGCGGACGTCGTACATGACACAGGATATGACGGCGATATCGTGATGGAGCCATTCGTCACGATGGGCGGACAGGTCGGGCGTGACATTTCCATCTGGCGCGACATATCCCGCGGCGCGTCGCCCGAAGACTTGGACCGTGACGCGGCCGAATCTGTAGCATTTCTTCGCCGGGTATTCGGCGCATAATGAGTTTACTGATGTAAAAACATTACATTTTCGAATTAGGAGGAAATTATGACTGACAAGAAACTTTTGAAAGATTTGCAGCGCTTTGCGCTGGAGATCAGGCTCGCGACAATTGAGGAGCTGGGGTGCCTCGGATTCGGACATGTCGGCGGCTCTCTGAGTATCGCGGACGCGATGGCCGTACTCTACGGCTCGGTGATGAACGTTGATCCGAAAAATCCCACATGGCCGGATCGCGACAAGTTCGTGAGCTCCAAGGGCCATGCAGGCCCGGTAGTCTATGCGACACTCGCGCTCAAAGGCTATTTCCCGAAGGAAGACCTCAAGACCCTGAATAAACCGGGCACCCACTATCCCAGCCACTGCGACCGTAAAATGACCGTGGGTGTCGATATGACAACCGGTTCTCTGGGGCAGGGCACGTCCCTTGCCTGCGGAATGGCTCTCGGCGATAAGCTGAAGGGCAGACCCAGCCGCACCTTCCTTGTAGTAGGCGACGGCGAGTGTGACGAAGGCCAGGTGTGGGAGGCCGCTATGTTCGCGGCTGCCAAGAAGCTGGACAATATGGTTTGGCTTATTGACAACAATAAGAAGCAGCTGGATGGCTGGACGAAAGATATCCTCGACACCGGCGACCTGGCAAAGAAATTCGAGGCTTTCGGTTTCGACACGGTTAAAATAAACGGAAATGATGTAGAGCAGCTTTATGACGCCGTCACAAAAAAGACTGAGGGCAAGCCCATTGCGGTCATCATGGATACGGTAAAGGGCAAGGGCGTCAAGGAAGTCGAGGAGACAATGTCCAACCACAGCATGGCGGTTAAGCCCGAAGTTTGGGAAAAATGGGCAAACGGACTCCGCGAAGAGCTCGCCGCCTTTGCCAATTAAGGAGGAAATACAATGAAGATAGTATATAACGGTGAAGCGGACAAGCGTACATTCAAAGATGTATATGTTGAAGTCTTTCCAAAAATTGCGGAGGCCGATTCCGATTTCATTTATCTTGACGCAGATCTCATGAACTGCATAGGAACCTCTAAGTTTTCATGCGCGAACCCCGGCCGCGGTATAAACTGCGGCATCTCCGAGGCAAATATGGTGGGTGTGGCCTGTGGTCTTGCAGCCGTTGGTTATAAACCAGTCTGCCATTCCTTCGGCACGTTCTCTTCCCGTCGCGTGTTCGACCAGGCGTTTCTCTCCGGCGCATATGCCGGAAACGCCGTAACCATAATCGGCTCCGATCCGGGCGTGTGCGCGGCCTATAACGGCGGTACGCATATGCCGTTCGAGGACATGGCGCTCTATCGCAGTGTTCCCGAAGCTACAGTTCTGGATATAGCAGACACCGCCCAGTTCGAGGACGTGCTCTGGCAGGTAAAGGACATACCCGGCGTCAAGTATATCAGAGTATCGAGAAAGAACTGTGCAAAGATTTACGATGACGGTTCAAAGTTTGAGATTGGTAAGGGCATCGCTCTCCGTGAGGGCAAGGATGTTGTTATTTTCGCATCCGGCATAATGGTTGCAAAGGCTCTTGCCGCTGCGGACAAGCTCTCTTCAGAGGGTGTAAACGCCGCTGTCGTAGATCTCTTTACAGTAAAGCCAATCGATGAGGACATTGTTGTCAAATATGCGAAGGCAACAGGCGCGGTCGTTACAGCTGAGAACCACAACAAGATCGGCGGGCTCACCAGCGCCGTCAGTGAGGTACTCGCCGCGAAGTGCCCGACTCCTCTCGAGTATGTCGCCGTTGAAGATGTCTTCGGCGAGGTCGGCGCTCAGGGTTATCTGGAAGAGAGATTTGCACTCACTGCAGACCACATCATCCAGCAGGCCAAAAAGGTCATTTCGAGAAAGTAACGCAATAAGCTCAAAGCAGCGGCGATTTTTCAATGATGTCATAATTAAAACGCCCCCCGACGCGAATTTCCGCGTCGGGGGGCGTTTTAGTATGTCGAAAATTTTGTGTTATTTGACCCCGCCGCATAATACGTAGTGTTTCCGCAGGGAAATCAACTTTCCCGAGGAAGCTAATAGATTATCCGTAAGACTGTAACTGATACCTTACATACGCCCGGAAAAGATGTCCTTCCTGTTGCAGCGCCGCATGGGAACGGATATTTGCGGTCTGCGCATAAAGGGTGCAGCGCTGTATGAATAGCCGGTTGAAAAAGGGCGCAGTCGTGGGGGCCGCGCAGGATGGGACACCGCCGGGTGGCGGTGCAGACCGGAGGAATTTGTGTCTGACGGACGCAAATTAAATAGAATAGGTGCCGGCGAGACTGTAATCTCGCTGGAGAGGCTTACTTTGCGCGAACAAGGCGCCATAGGGTGGTGCGGCTTATACCAAGGCACTTAGAGGCGGCGGTTTGATTCCCGCCCATCTCTTCCAATACGCGGCAGACTATATCCTTCTCGATTTCTTCAAGAGTACGATTTATGTCGAGTGGCTTTGCGGCGTTTTCAGTATGTTGTGAGAATGCCGCGGCGTTCTTTTCGTTATGCAGAATGCTCTGAACTTCTTCTTTTGTGATAGTCTGACCGGCCGCAATGACCGCGAGGTCGTTTACTACGCGCTTAAGCTGAGTATAGTTGTGCGCCCAAGGAAACTCCTGCAAAAGCTGCATTGCTTCCGGCTCAACTCCGAGAATCTGCCTTGCCATATTTATATTGAGATGACTCAGATAGAGACTGACGAGAGGCGGAATACGCCCCGGCAGCTGCCGTAGCGGAGATAAATGCAACGTAAGACAACAGAGGGAATTGACAAATTCCATACCCGCTGTTGAAATTGACTCTCCGGGCTGACTGACACAGGAGAATATGACCCTGTTCCGACTGCAAACACCCATCTCGGAAAGTACGGCCAAAAGCTGACGCCGCCTATCATGGCTGAGCTCGTCGATACAGCTGAAATAGATTGTATAGTTCATATCCGCGAGAGGTGAATTGTGATGCTCGAGCAAAAACGTCCAGCTTTTATCATTAAGAAGACGACAGTTTATAGAAACGAAAGGGTTGTCCCGCAGGCCGCTTCTCGTATAGAGCACATTGGCTACGTACTCTTTTCCGGTTCCGTCCTCTCCGGAGACCATAAGCGGAGATGTGCTTCGATTAAGGCGCGCAATAACATCCTGCAGCTCATTTACAGATCCGGAGACGCTGTATATGCTGCTGTAGAATTTATCCTCCATCTCGCGGCAGGAGTAAAAACTGATGCCGCACTGGTTTGAAGAGAGAGGCGTCTTTGCGGACGAGAAGAAAAATGCGACATATTCACGATCGCCCTCCGCCATTCTCTGGGCACGGATTGAGTATAACATGCCGTCAATATTGCGAAGAATGCGGCGCTCGCAGTCGGCGTTAGTTTCGCCGATCTCTTTGCGCAGCATTACCAAAAATTCCTCACAGGGATCTTCAACTGTGGAATAGAACAGCTTCCCATCCGTATAAAAAATCATAGTCTGGCCTATTTGCCCGCGGATTACTTCACGCAGGAATTGATTTTCATACCGCAGCCTTGTCTGGCTGTGACAGAGAAACAGCGCTCTGTTAAAAGCCTGACGCAGACTCTCAATGCCTGAGGTTATCAAAAATGCGTTCAGCCCCAGCTTTTTGGCCATTGTATTTGCAATCATATCGCAAAGAATGGCGCTGTAGTTTTTTTTCTGCAGCATTCTCAAACTGGGCTCAACCTCTTCGGAGCTGTCTATCGTAATGATATCGATATTGTAATTTAAAAATTCACAGAGTGTTTTTGCGTTTGCAGTTACATTGGGAAACGCTATCATAGCAACTCTTCCAGAGAGTCCGCCGGCTAGTTTTAATGTGCACAGGATGTCATAGAAAGAGTTTTCAATCTCTATAACCGGGAGCGGAACCTGTTGCCGAAGCATTTGGGCAGTACAGCCGCGTGAGATGATAACATCGTAATTTGCGTGGAAATTACTTTTAGCTATTTCCACGCCGTTTTGGTGGTCGCCCACATAGATTGTCAGGTCTACTTCAGGATACTCTTCTGCGAGATTTGACATCA
>JBFWIW010000090.1:0-8467 GCA_050253535.1 Oscillospiraceae bacterium | reverse complement strand
TAGATCTCATCTGTGAGGACAAAAAGATTCTTCTCCTTCGCGAGGTCCGCGATCTGCCTCAGGTTCTCCGCATCGGCTACGCCGCCCGTCGGATTGGACGGTGAGTTGATCAGAATTAATTTTGTCCGGTCGGTGACTGCAGCCCGCAGCTCATTGACGTCATACATAAATCCGTTCTTTTCCAAAACTCTCACCGGAATCGGCTTTGCGCCAACCTGCATGATTAGTCCCATATAATTTGCCCAGCCGGGATCCGGTACCAGAACCTCGTCGCCGATATCAAGCGTTACCATCGCAGTCAGAAGCAATGCGCTGATGGCGCCCGGGCTGATCAGAATCTCACGAGGCGCATAGTCGAGTCCCCGCGCCCGATAGGAATCCGATATCGCCTCGCGCAGCGGCATTATGCCTTCATTGGGCGTATAATGCGTCTCCCCTCTTTTAAGCGAGGCGATTTCCGCGTCAACGATATGCTGCGGCGTTTTAAAATCCGGCTCGCCCATCGCAAAGCTCACAATATTGTCCAGACCCACCTGCATACCAAACATCTCACGGATGGCTGATCTTGGTATCGCCTGGCTCTTTTGAGAAATAAAAGACATAGGTACTCTCTCCTTTTTGTCTGCTTTAACTGTTGTATGACGTTTTTACCGCCTGATTTGTACAAAATCAGGCGGCGGAAGCTTCCGGATATCCTGCCGCAGACTTCTCCCGAAGCATTTATTGCTAATTTGCTATTTTATAGAGGACACAAAATGAAGTCAACCCCTCCGTCTAAGGAATGTGGCGCCATACATTATTGCGGCGGCTGTGTGTACCGCAGCCCTGCTGCTCACCGGCAGAATAATCTATTAATAGCGCCGGATACGAATAATCAGTTATGCGCGGGTTACGTCGGCCTGTTAAAAACATCTGCGCTTTGACAAAACGCGGGATAGTTTTTAAATCCATATTGCAATAAATTACCCGGGTTTCATTTTCGAAAACCCGGGCTGTCTTTCGTTCTGTTTTTTCCCCTGCCGTTTCAAACCGCATGATCTGCCGCCCTGCGAATTGCCGCCGCTAGTCGTTTTTTTCAATTTCTTCAAGCTGTTCTTTGTATAAATTAGAATAGCCTAAACTCCAGATAATCAGGGACTCAAAGACCGGCTGCAATGAGCTGCCTATATCGGTTAAAGCGTACTCGGTTTTCGGCGTGACACCCGGGCATTCTTTTCTGAACACAATGCCATAATTTTCGAGTTCGCGCAGGTTTTCGGTCAAAACCTTTTTCGTAATTGAGTCAATATGATATTGCAGCTCACCGAATCTTTTTTTTCCATTGAAGAGGTGGGTTATTATAAGAAATTTCCATTTATCTCCCGTTATTCTTCTTATAATTTCAAAGCTCGAAATCAAATCCTGTTCATTATTAGTCACAAGTCCGCCCCCTCAAATGTTGGTTATATTGCACAAACTCAGTTACTTCAAAGTGCCTACTTTACATTAATTTAATAAATGATATATTTTAACTACATAAATTTAAAGTGATCAATTTTCCATCTCTTTATAATAATAGCACATAAACCGCAGCTGTCAATTGCCGGCCCCCGCGATTATCCGCCGTATAAAACAACGATATCGCCGGCACTGCCGCTGTACGGTGAAACATAAGTCGCCTCTGCAATATTTCCGGCCGAGATGAACTTTTTATGATTAAAAGTTGGGAGATCAGTCATGTTTTCAATAATTATGGTATCTCATGCGTCCGTATCGTCTGCCATGATTGACAGCGCGGCGATGGTCATGGGAAAACAAGAGGAACTTTATTCCTTGGATGTTATGCCGGAAGACTCCCCTGATGAGCTCGGCAATCGCCTGGCGCAGTTGCTGGCTTCCGCAGCGGAGTGCGGTGATGCTGTCATCCTGAGTGATTTTTCTTTGGGTACGCCGTTTAATCTGATCTGCGGGCTGATGCAGAGGTATTCTTTCTGCCATTTGACGGGGATGAGTTTGCCTTTGCTTTTTAATTTGCTGAAAAACAGGAATTCGTCGCTGCCAACGGATGAGATATGCAAAGACGCACTGGAAGCTGCAAAGGCCCAAATGTTTGATGTGAATAAATTTGTAAAGGAGCTGAATAATTGAGCATTGTTTTATCGCGTGTCGACGAGCGTCTGGTGCATGGGCGGGTTATAAACGACTGGATTGCGGAAATCAGGCCGTCACACCTTGTTATTGCCGACGACGCGCTTGTGAATGACGAATTTATGTCAAAAATCTATAGAGCGCTATTACCGCTATGGCTAAAAGCTGAAATTCTGTCTTGTTCTTCGGCTGCGAAGTACATAAAATCCGTCGACAGCCCGGGAAATCGGTTATTTATACTTGCCAAATCGCCGCGGGCTTTTGTCGCGCTCGCAAAAGGCGGAATACATATTTCTGAGATCACGCTTGCGGACAAAGCATTTTTTAAAAATAAAATAGAAGTTTCCGAGAGCAACAAACGCGCGGCAAACTGGCTCATATCAGCCGGTATCAGGCTGTATGCCATCAATTCACCGCTGGACAGAAAAGAACCGATCGAACCATATCAACTTGAAAGGACAATTTGATTGTGACTATAGGAGAAACAACAGTAAAAAACAAGACGGGGCTGCACGCCCGCCCTGCTGCGACATTTGCGACAATGGCCGCAAAGTTCAAGTCTAAAATCAGCATTAAGAATTTGGACACCGACAGCAAGGAAGTAAATGCCAAATCTGTTGTATCCGTCCTTACTTTGGGAATGTCGAAGGGGACAAAGGCCCGTATTACGGCGGACGGAGAGGATGCCGACGAGGCTGTTTCCATGCTGACATCACTTATAGACGGCGGTTTCGGAGAGATCTGACCGCCGCGCGGAGGTAAAGCGATGACTGAATATGCGGGGACCGCCGTCTCGCCGGGTATGGCGATAGGTAAGGTCCATGTGCTCAAGCCCTTTGTTTCGCGCATTGTCAAAACTTCGATTTTGGACAGCGAGGCAGAGGATAACCTGTCCTTGTTTGAGCAAGCCACGGCAAGGGCAAGGGCCGAGCTGGAACAGCTGAAAGAAAAGTTCTTCAGTCTGAATCCCGAAAAATACGAGATACTCAGCGCTCACGAGGTTATTCTTGACGATGAAGAAGTGCACGAGGGTATAAAGCGCGCAATCATCGTGGGGCACAAGTGCGCGCCATGGGCAATTTCCGACACATATGAGGAATATATCGGAATTCTTATCAATATCGATGACCCGCTGATTCGGGAGAGAGCGTCGGATATGCGGGACGTTCATAATCGTCTCCAGCGCTGCCTGCAGAATGTTCCCGAAACGGCGCCGGGTGAATCGGATGAACCGTGCATCATTGTTGCCGAGGATCTGCTTCCCTCCGATGCCGTGTCCCTTGATCCGGCATTTGCGCTGGGTATCCTCGCAGAGCGCGGAGGCGCAACGTCTCATACGGCAATCATTGCGAAAAGCCTCGGTATTCCGGCAATACTCGGCATAAAAAATGCGTGTACGATTTTCAGTCCCGGACAGGAGATCGTTTTAGATGCCGAGAAGGGCGTTGTCCTTACCGATCTGGACAGCGGAGAAAAGCGGACGTACAGCGAAAAACTGACGGCTTATCTGAAAAACAAGCGGGAAACCAGGCGCTATCTTCTGCGCGAAGCCTTTACTCAGGACGGCACAAGGATAGAGATAAAGGTCAACATCGGCTCCTCTGAAACGAAAGATTTTGAAGCTGCGGAATTTTCCGATGGCGTGGGCCTTTTCAGGTCAGAGTTTCTTTACATGGAAAACGACCGCCTGCCTGATGAAGAAACGCAGTTCAACGCCTATAAAAGTGTGCTCAAAGCCTATGACGGCAAACCGGTGATACTCAGGACGCTTGATATCGGGGGTGATAAAAAGCTGCCGTATCTGGATCTTCCCCGTGAGGAAAACCCCTTCCTCGGTAAACGGGCTTTGCGTCTGTGCCTTGAGCGTACGGATATTTTCAAGACTCAGCTCAGAGCCGCGCTCAGGGCTTCGGACTTCGGCAATCTTTGGATCATGTTCCCGATGGTGTCCAGCATTGACGATATAGAGGCCGCAAAGGCCATTGTCAGTGAAGTCCGCTCCGAACTGGACAGAGAAGAAATGCCATACAGTGCCGACATCAAGTACGGCATTATGATAGAGATACCGTCCGTCGCGCTGATCTCCGAATACGCAGCGGATATGGTCGATTTTGCAAGTGTCGGAACAAATGATCTGTGCCAGTACCTTACGGCCTCCGACCGCATGAATCCGGACCTGGGCCGTTACTACCAGACATACCATCCGGCTATGTTCCGCATCCTGAATCATGTGATACGGGGTTTTATGAATAAGGGCAAGAGCGTTTCAATATGCGGAGAAGCAGGCGGCGATCCTGCCTTCGTTATTCCGCTTATCGGCTTCGGCATGAGGAGTTTCAGTATGTCCGCATCCTGTATAGCCGGGATGAAGCGGATGATTTCGCATCTGGACATCGCCGCTGCGCAAAAAGCGGCGAACGATGTCCTGAAAATGTCCGGCGCCGGGGAGATAAGACAGTATTTACAGGCGCTTTCAGGCAGTTTGCTCGGCAGTTAATACTGCAAAATAATTACGAAAACGAGGTGTCTGAATATTGTTTGAAGTTATCATAGTAACTCACGGCAGTCTTGCGGTTTCACTTTACGAAACCGCGCAGCTGATCGTCGGCGAGAGAGAGGGCGTGCGGACATTTGGGCTGGATCTCGGAGACAGTGTTGATATTTTTGCCGCGGAAGTAACGGCGGCAATAGAAAAAAGCCTTGAGAAAGGCGATCTGCTTGTCCTTACCGATATGCAGTCGGGCAGTCCCTGCAACGTGACGACTGCCGCAATGATCGATCATAAGTTCCGCCATATCACCGGCGTTAATCTCCCGATGGTCATTGAAGCACTCGGCAACTGCGGGTTTGTCGATATTGACGAAACCTGCGACACCATTTTGGAAATCGGACGTGATGCCGTCCGGGATATCAATAAGCTGGTGGCAGACGCTGACATTGAAATTCAGAAGGAGGATGTATGAGAGAACTGGTATTAGTCAGGATTGATGACAGGCTTATTCACGGACAGGTTGTAACGCAGTGGATGAGCGCCGTCCACGGCAGCCGTATTTTGATTATCGACGAGCAGCTTTTAAAGAATGCCATGATGGTGCGCATGTTAAAAGCGGTGGCGCCCACCGGAATAACTGTCGATGTCAAATCAATGGCTGACGCGATTGAAGACCTGAAGCAGGAGACGGAAAAGAAAGAAAATCTGGTCATTCTGGTCAAAGTCCCCGAAGTGCTCGAAGCGCTGATAGACAGCGGCATCAAAATCCCCAAAATCATTTTGGGAGGCATAGGCCTCACGCCTCAGAGAAAGAGGTTCAACAAGAATGTTTCGGCCAGTCCCGACGAAGTTGCGTGCATGAAGCGGATAATTCAAAAAGGTGTTCCCATGTACTATCAGCTTGTCCCGTCCGACAAGGCCGTTAACGTTGAAAATTTATTTTAGGAGGGATTATAGTGACTTTTCTCCAGGCATTACTCTGCGGTGTGTTTTACTACTTAAACGCCGGTCCGTGGGTCATCGGCGCAGGTTACTACACATTTGGCAAACCGCTTGTCCTGGGCTTCATGGTAGGATTGGTACTTGGTGATCCAATAACCGGTACTATCGTCGGAGCAACTATCCAGCTTATTTACCTGGGTATTATGTCTACAGGAGGCTCCTATCCCGCCGATGCGGCGCTTGCGGGTGTCGTAGGCACCGCGGCCGCCATCGTAACCGGGCTATCCGCAACCGAGGCCGTCGCCATTGCGGTTCCGATCGGTCTTGCCGGAACAGTGCTCTTCCAGCTGAGAATGCTCTCTGCGGTTCCTTTCACCCACCTTGCCGACAAATACGCAAGAGATGGCAATACAAAGCTGATATGGTGGGCAAACGTCGGTTTCCCGCAGATCGTTCTGGCGCTCATCTATGTTGTGCCCTGCACGCTCGCGTGCTTCTATGGCGTAAACGCGATCACCGGCGTAGTCGACGCGCTTTCCAACACCAGCATACTGCCCATTCTCGGCACAATCGGCGGTATCCTGCCCGTCATCGGCATCGCGATGAATATGAAGGCGATCTACAAGGGAGACGCGAGATACTTCTTCTTCATCGGCTTTATCATGATCGTATACCTGAACTTTGACCTGATCGTAATCAGCATGCTCGCGGTAATCTTCGGCATTCTTTACATACGGCTTAAATATTCGAAAAAGGAGGAGGCCTGACATGAATAAAACAACTGTAAAAACCGATGCGCCGGTGAAAGGCGAAGCAGCCATCAAGAGAATTTCCAAAAAGACCCGAATAAAATGTCTCTTGAACTGGCTCTTCTTTGCGCACAGCTGCTATAACTATGAAAGGCTTCAGGGGACCGGCTTCCTTCACGCAATGAGTCCCGTTATAGACGAACTCTATGACAAAAACGACAAGGAAGGCAGAAGCGCTGCCCTTCAGCGCCACACAGCATTCTTCAACACCGAGGTTCGCACCGGAAGCGCCATTGTCGGTCTCTGCGCTTCTATGGAAGAGCGTATCGCCTCCGGCGAGACGGAACTGGCCGAGGAAGCGATGCCCTCCATCAAATACGGTCTGATGGGCCCCCTTGCCGGTATCGGCGACACCTTTATACAGGCCATTATTTCTCCGCTGCTCATTTCACTCGCCCTGGGTCTGGCGCAAACGGGAAACGTCATGGGCCCCGTCCTTTACCTGACCATATTCATCGGGCTGATTATTTTTCTGGGTGTGTTCTGCTTCAACTTCGGCTATAAAAAAGGCGACGAAGCCATCATGAAGTTTATTGAAAGCGGTGTTATCAACAAAATCATCGAGGGCGCCGGAATCGTTGGCTGTATTGTCATGGGCGCCCTGGTCGCAAAGTTTGTTACGCTCAAGACAACGGTTGCTTTTACTTTGACAACCGGAACCTTTGACCTTCAGGCTAATTTCTTCGACGCCATAATGCCCTGCATTCTCCCGCTGATTTTGACCCTCGTTGTGTATAAGAGAATGGACAAGG
Organism: Oscillospiraceae bacterium; assembly: GCA_050253535.1. GTDB lineage: Bacteria > Bacillota > Clostridia > Oscillospirales > Oscillospiraceae > JBFWIW01. The sequence goes on along the minus strand of JBFWIW010000090.1, from coordinate 1,346 downwards.
GCACCTCCGCGCTGAAGATGCTCCTCATCCTTATTGCAGTGGGCCTTGTGCTCGGTCTTATTGGCATTATATAGTGTTCTGACCGATCATTCGCCTGCGATTTCCGCCGAGGGGCGCATTTGCTCCTCGGCGGCGTATCCCTCCCGCGCGGGGAGGCTGAAATTTAATTCACGGCACATTGGAGGTCAATATGAAAAAACCGAACCCTTACTGCATTGATAACGATATCACATTGACAAGGCATTTCAGCACGCCTGAGGTGACCATGGGACACGGGGCGATCAAAGCTCTCGGAAAAATATCAGGCGCACGGCTTGCGATAATAATTGACACCTATCTGCTTAATTCCGACTTTTTCAAAGGTCTTACCGGAAACATTCTGGCAAACGCTGACTACAGCGTTATTTGCGATGTAAAAGACGAGCCGTCTTATGCTGCGATCGACCCCTATATTGAAAAGATCCAAACTTTTGCTCCCACACATATCGTCGCTATCGGCGGCGGTTCGACCATAGACACCGCAAAGGCGCTCTGGACATTTTGCGAGCATCCTGAAATGGGTTGGGCTGATCTGGACAAACCCATCAGACCTTTTTCCGGCAAAACGTCAATGGTCGCAATCCCCACCACCAGCGGTACGGGCGCGGAAGCCACCGGAGCTGCGGTATTCAAAAAGTACGATGGCAGCAAGGCTCTTGTGATAGACAGGCATATTCGTCCCTCACATGTCATTCTCGAATTCGATCTTTTAAGCTCGCTTCCGCCCAAGGTAGTGGCGCAGGCCGGCGTCGATGCCCTTGCGCATGTCATCGGCGCGCTCAGCGTCGAGACAATAAATCTCCTTGACAAAATGATCTGTACCGAGACTGCGGTCAAGATCATCAAGGCATTGCCGGTTTCATATCAGGCGGCCGACCCCGCCGCAAGGGACACCATGCACGTCTGCGCATATCTGGCAGGCGATGAGATAAACAATGCCGGCGGCGGGCTCGAGCATAAGCTCGATATGTTTGCAAAGGCGTATCACATCCCTCACGGTCAGATTATAGGCGTATTTCTGCCTTATACCATGCTGTATCTGCTGCCTGAGAACCACTATCTTGAGATTGCGGAACAACTCGGTCTTCCCGGCGATACAGCCGAAGAAAAACAGCGCGGCCTCGTTGAACTGATCTGGCAGATTTACGACACACTCGGGATGCCGAAAACCGTCAGGGATACCGGCGTGCCGGAACAGGCGTTTCTGGACAATCTTCCCAGGTATATCGAAATGGTCAGGGAAATCGGTCACATTTACTGGATAAAGGGCTTTAAGGGAGACGATTCGCTCAGAGAGCTCTATCTGC
>JBFWIW010000089.1:0-8886 GCA_050253535.1 Oscillospiraceae bacterium | reverse complement strand
CATGTAGCCGCCGGCTATAACGTATATGCCGGTAAGTACGGCCATTGCGATTATACATACGGTATAGTCAATATTGAAAGCCATTCCGAAAAGGCGGGGGAGGCCGTTATAGAGAGAGGCGGTGTAGGGAATAAGGAAAATGAACACGATGAGCGACGCGCCAATCTTCAGGCTTCGGCTATTCATACGCTTGCCGAAAAATTCGGGCATTGTCGCGCTTTTAAGATGGTGGGTCATTATGCGGGTACGCCTCCCAAGGATAACCCAAGCGAGGAGCGAACCGATAAGGGCGTTTCCAAGTCCTATCCAGGTAGAGGACAGGCCGAAGCGCCAGCCGAACTGGCCGGCATAGCCAACGAATATAACGGCGGAAAAATACGAAGTGCCGTAAGCGAACGCCGTGAGCCAGGGACCGACCGAACGCCCTCCGAGAACAAAGCCGTCCACGTCGGCGGCTTTTCTGCGGCACGCTACGCCGACAGAGACCATTACGCTGAAGAATACCACCAGAAGAATGATTTTGATTGCCAATTTGATCATATCCTTTCTTAAAGGCGGGCGGAGCCAATTTCCCTTGCCTTAAGGGTATAAAAAGACGCCCTCTGAAATCAGAGGGCGGACTTGCCGCGGTACCACCTCAGTTTGCCGGGACCTCACGATTCCCGGCCTCATAGAGTACGGCTCTCGCGATACTCTGGCGCTTTAACGGGCGCACCCGACGCAGCCTACGGCCAAAAGGCTTTCAGCGCGCGGCTCTCGGAATGTATTCGAAACGGTTTACTCTGCCGCCTTTCACCGGCCGGCGGTTCTCTTAAGAGTAATTCCGTTTTTACTTGTTTCCGGTCATTGCCATTAACACTTTTCTGCTTAAAAGTTTTACGCTTTAATGTATGATAGCATTAAAGCGTAAAAAACGCAAGGGGCAAACTAAACAAGTTTGCCCCTTGCGTTATGGCTGTTTTAACCGCAACTGCTATAAAGCTGCGTAAATTTCCATGCGCGCGTTATAATTCTATTTTCGCTCAGCGGAGAAGCCCAGGTCGTCGAGCTCTGAGACGGCAGTAGAGACTGCGTCGTCGTCTCCGTCAATCAGGACGGTCTTATCGGAGAGGGATACGGAAAACTTAAGTTTAGCGGCGGAGAGCGCTTCTGTTATGCGCCTTACACAGTTTTCACAGTGCATTTCGGGAACAAAAAGAGTTACCATAATTATTCTTCCTTTCACAGTTTTTTGGTTTTGAGTCTCAAAGCGTTTGTTACGACGCTGACAGAACTCAGTGACATGGCGAGCCCCGCAAGCATGGGGTTCATAAGAAGCCCGTTTATGGGGTATAGAAGCCCCGCCGCTATCGGTATGCCTATGACGTTATAGCAAAACGCCCAAAAAAGATTTTGCTTAATATTCCGGAGCGTGAGCCGTCCGAGACGGATGGCCTTTGCCGCGTCGCCGAGATCGGAGCGCATGAGGACGATGTCACCGGATTCGATGGCTATATCGCTGCCGCCGCCTATCGCGGCGCCGACGTCGGCGGCCGTTAAGGCGGGCGCGTCGTTTATGCCGTCGCCTACCATCATGACACGGTGCCCTTCTTTTTTGAGACGCTCTATAACGGCGGCCTTGTCGCCTGGAAGAACCTCGGCTATCACCTCGTTTGTGTGGACAATGGAGCCGATATATTCAGCTGCCCTGCGATTGTCGCCGGTGAGCATATAGACCGTGATGCCCATGGCGCGCATGCGGTCGATTGCAGCCGCGCTCGTCCCGCGAACCTCGTCGGCCACCGCGATGACGCCGAGGAGCGTCCCGTCGCACGCCGTAAGTACCGGCGTCTGCCCGCGGGAGGAAAATTGATCGATTGCATCGGCACAGGCGGAAAAATCGACTTTCTCATCTTCAAAAAGCTTCACGTTTCCGACGATTACGCGCCGCCCGTCCGACAAAACAGCACGGATGCCTTTTCCCACAACGCTCTCGAAGCTCTCGAGCGGGAAGAACTTAAATCCCTCCGCGCGTTTTATGACGGCCTTTGAGAGCGGATGTTCCGAGACCGCTTCCGCCGAGGCGGCCAGAGTCAGAAGATCATCTTCAGTACAGCCTACGGGAAACAACTCTGCTACAACAGGTTCTCCGGTTGTTATGGTGCCCGTTTTATCCAGGACGACAGCATTTACGCGGCTCACATTCTCCAGTGCCTCACCGCTTCTGACAAGGATGCCGTGCGCGGCGCCGAGGCCGGTACCCACCATTATTGCCGTGGGCGTAGCCAGCCCGAGCGCGCAGGGGCATGCAATAACAAGGACGGCCGTAAAAACGCGTAGAACAAACGCCGCGTCGTGCCCGAGTGCCGCCCAAACTATGCAGGAAACGACGGCTATGCCGATGACGACGGGGACGAAGACGCCGGCGACACGGTCGGCAAGCTTTGAAACGGGGGCTTTTTTGCCCTGGGCGTCCTCCACCAGCTTAATAATTTTTGAGAGCGTCGAATCTTCGCCGACTCTTTCAACGCGGACATACATTGCGCCGTTGTAACTCACGCTGCCGCCGATGACCGGGTCTCCTGCGGATTTTTCTACGGGCAGGCTCTCTCCTGTGAGCATGGATTCGTTTACCGCAGCGCTGCCATCCGTCACCGTACCGTCTGCCGGTACGCGCGCCCCGGGTTTTACGAGGACGGTGTCTCCGGGTTTTATGGTTTTTGACGGGACTTCCCGTACCTTACCGCCGCTGCCTCCCTCACATAGAAGCGCCGTCTCGGGGGAGAGCGCCATGAGCATTTTTATTGCGGCTTTAGTTTTCCCGCGGCTTCCGGCCTCAAAGTGTTTTCCGAGCATGACGAGCGTCACGACGACGGCGGCCGATTCGAAGTACAGATTGTGTACCTGCATTTGATCATACGATATGAGATACATCGTGACCACGCTGTACAGGAATGAAAAGCCGCTCCCAATGGCGACGAGCGTATCCATATTGGGACTTAAGTGGTAAAGTGTCTTAAAGCCGTTTATATAGAACTTCCGGCCGATAAAAAGGACGGGCGCCGTAAGAATAAGCTGTGTCAGAGCAAAGTTGAAGGGGGAGGTATGCTCGTTGATAAAGTCAGGAACGGGCAGCGGATGGGAGAGCATCTGTCCCATTGAGATATAGAGGAGGACTGAGGAAAGGACAGCGGCTATGATTATGCCGAGCCTTTCTTTTTTCAAAGCCTTTTCCTCTGGGTCCTTCCCGCCTTCATCTGCTTCCGCATTTTCTTTCTCAGGTACATTCTGCGATGCCGAAAAACCGGCCTTCTGCACCTTCGCCATTATCATATCGGGTGTGACCTTTTCCTCGTCGTAAGAGATGGTGAGCTTTTCGGTGGTGAGGTTCACGTCCGCACTCCCGACCCCGTCCAGTTTTCGCGTGACGCGCTCGACAGCGGCGGCACATGCGGCACAGGACATGCCGTCTATGTTATATACTTCTTCTTTCATACAATGCCTCCGGAGGTATATTCTTTTTGTAAGGTCTAATCCAGATTATGTTTTTACGATACACTGAATCTGGTATGACGTCAACTTTTTTGGCAAAACTCCTGATATATGGCTGTCGCTTTTTACAATTTGTTCACCCTTGCGGGAAACACCTCTATATAATATAATAATGACACAGACGATATAAAAAGACGGGGAGGAACGGAAAATGGCAAAAAAGATACTCGTTATAGAGGACGACGTAAACATCGCGGAGCTTCTGCGTCTTTATCTTGAAAAAGAGGGCTTTGAGGTCTCGATTGCGCCGGACGGCGGAAAAGGAGTCTCCGAGTTTGAGAGATTCAAGCCGGATCTTGTACTGCTTGATATCATGCTGCCCGTTATGGACGGTTGGTCCGTCTGCCGCGAGATACGCGCGACGTCCAAGGTACCTATTATAATGCTGACTGCCAAGGGCGAGACCTTCGACAAGGTGACGGGGCTTGAAATGGGGGCGGATGATTACATAGTAAAGCCCTTTGAAGTGAAAGAGCTCATCGCACGTATCCACGCCGTCATGCGCAGAATCTGCGGAGAAGATGAAAAAGCTGAGAAGAAACTGGTTTTTGACAAGCTTATCATCAACATGGACTCGTTCGAGCTCATTATAGACGGAAAAAAAGTCGAGGCTCCACCGAAGGAGATGGAGCTTTTGTTCCACCTCGCTTCCTCACCGAACAGGGTATATACGAGAAACCAATTGTTGGACGAGGTATGGGGGTTCGACTATTTCGGCGACTCGCGCACGGTGGATGTGCATGTGAAGCGCCTGCGTGAGAAGCTTGAGAACGTTAGTGATAAATGGGCGCTCAAGACTGTCTGGGGCGTAGGGTATAAATTCGAGCTCACGGATAAATGAGCAAAATGTTATGAAAAGTACAAAAAGCATATATTTTAAAAATTTTCTTACGGTAGCGGCGACTTTGGGGATAAGTTTTCTTATTCTGGGGGTCGCTTTTGCCACATTCAGTTACAAAGTCATAATAAACGAGAAGCGCGAGTCTATGTCGGTCAGCGCGGATGAGGCGGTAAAAGTCGTTTCGGCGTACAGCAGCGTCTGGAGTCTGGATGGTTTCGAGGTACGGATGGCCCTGTCGAGCCTCTCCAGCACTACGGGCTTCCATATTATTATGTGCGACACAAATGGGACGATAATCTCATGTTCCGACAGACAGATAGACAGCGTTTATCTGGGTGAGACGATATCGCCGGCCGTTATGGCACAGATTTCTGAAAAATCAGAATATAGCGGCATCACAGACCTCGGCGGTATCTATACGGAATCCAGATATGTCGTCGGCAGGGCGGTCAGGCAATACGATACTAACGCGGTGATGGCATATCTCTTTTATTCAGGCAACACGGAGACGATGGCTGAGATGTGGCGGCAGTTTTCCGGTGTTTTTGCCGCTGTTGCAATGTCGGTTATGATGATAGCGTTTATTATTTCCCTTATTACAACAAAAAAACAGGCAGAGCCGATAAATGAGATGGCCGCTGCGGCTCATAAATTTGCGCGCGGCGATTTCTCTGTCCGGGTCGGCGGAGGAGAGAGGGAGGATGAGATCGGTGAACTCGCCGACGCATTCAACGCCATGGCTTCGGCGATGGAGCGGTCTGAGAGTTTACGGCGGGATCTTATTGCCAATGTCTCACATGAATTAAAGACGCCTATGACTACGATAACCGGCTTTGCAGATGGTATACTGGACGGCACGATACCGACGGAACGGCAGGAAAAGTATCTTCGTGTTATATCTTCGGAAACAAGGCGGCTCTCCCGTCTTGTCCGCGGCATGCTCGAGATGTCGCAGGTGCAGTCAATGGATACAAAAGGCGTGCTCAAGAACAATTTCGACATCTCGGAGGTCATCTGCCAGTCGCTCTTAAGTTTAGAGAAAAAAATAAACGACAAAGGACTCGACGTCCAGGCAAATTTACCGGAGGAACCCATAATTACACGCGGAGACAAGGACGCGATAACGCAGGTCGTCTATAATCTGGCCGACAACGCCATAAAGTTTTCAGCGCAGGGCTCTGTTCTCAAGCTAGACCTCTGGAAACAGGGAAACAAGGCGTTTGTATCGGTCGAAAACACCGGTGAGACGATAGATCAGGACGAACTGCCTCTGATTTTTGATAGGTTCCACAAGACAGACCGCTCGCGCAGTATGGACAAGGACGGCGTCGGCCTCGGGCTCTATATTGTAAAGACAATACTCGATAACCACAACGAGGATATATACGTCACGAGCCACGACGGAGTGACGACCTTTGTCTTTACGATGACTCTGGGACAGGAACCTAATGTTAACAAAAAAGACAAAGACAGTTAACATATAGTATATATACCTGTGTTATATTACAATCACAGGCAAGCGAGAAGACACCATATAAACCGGTGCGGCCGGGGTACCCATTCCACCGCACCGGTCCCTCCCCTTTTCTCGGCCGTTTATTATAAAATGTACATTTTGACCCCCTTCAATGCATAAAATGAAAATCTCCGCCTTTGGGCGGGGATTTTCATTTTATTAACGGCATAACTTATGGCTTCGCGTTTAAGGCGGATTGCATTATGGCGGCTCTTGAATTGCGCATTTCGTCGGAAATGACGGATTATTTTTCTTTACGCCGAGCGCGGTGGAAGCTCCGTCAGGCTTTTTTGTAGACGGAGCTACATTTCGGTTTAGGGCATAGTTTTTTATAAAAACCTGTGATATACTTTAAAGAATTCTGTGTCGAAAGGAAGCAAAGGGGTTGAAGTATCTTCTTAAAAAGTTTATAAAGATAGTCCCCGGGCTTTTTATTTTTGCCATTGGCATACTTCTGAACGGCCGCAGCGAGCTGGGATACGCGCCTTGGAACGTGCTAACCGACGGCGTGGCCAGGGTATTCGGGGTAACCTTCGGCCTGTCCTCCATAGGCATTGGCGTGGTTATAATAATAATTTCCGTCGCCATGCGGGAGCAGCTCGGTGTGGGCACCGTGCTGAACATGCTGCTCATAGGCGGCTTTGTCGACCTTCTCGCGTGGATGGACTCTTATATAGGTTTCGTACCGCAGGTAACGTCCTTTGCGGGCAGACTCGTGATGTGCCTTCTATCGCTTGTGTTCAGCGCCATAGGAACGTGCATATACATGTCGATCCAATGGGGCGCCGGCCCGCGGGACTCGCTGGTGGTCGCCATAGCGAGGAAATCTCCGCTGCCGTACGGTGCATGCCGGGCAATCGTAGAGGGACTTGTTTTTGCCGCGGGCTGGATAATGGGCGGGGCGGTAGGAATAGGTTCGGTTATAAACGTGGTGCTCATGGGGCCGATGACGGGACTTATTTTTCGAATTATGCATATTGATGTAAAGCGTTTTAAAAACGAGGACTTTGCGGACACATGGCGCATCCTGCGAAAGCAGAGTACCGTTTCCGAATGACGAAAAGGCCTTGCTTTTTTTAATAAAATAATATTTAATTAATATATCAATTATATTCGGGAGGTAATGTAATGTTTATCTATAACCACTTCAATTTCAATGTGCTCGATCTCGAAAAGAGTATCAAATTCTATGAAGATGCTTTGAACCTCAAGCTTCTTAATATCAGAGATGCTGAAGACGGTTCGTTTAAGCTTGCATTCATGGGCGACAGGGTCACCGGCTTCCGCCTTGAGCTCACGTGGCTCCGTGACAGGAAAGAGGCATATAACCTTGGCGAGTGCGAGTTCCATCTGGCGTTTTATACCTCGGATTTCGATGAAGCCTATAAAAAGCACTCTGAAATGGGCGTTATCGCCTTTGAAAACAAGAAGATGGGCGTCTACTTTATTACAGACCCGGATGGTTATTGGATCGAGGTAACGCCTGTCCGTCCGTAAAAGCTTTCAACTTGCCAAAAAACGAAAAAGCACTTTGGGCTTCTCCGACAAGGGGATGCATTACATCTGCTCATCCGCAGCCGTAATGAGGAGTGTTATTTCCGCCGTTCACGGCGAAACTCTGCCAGTCTTTTTCACACAAGAGAGTTTTAGATAAAATGAGGCCCGCGGCATCAGCCGCGGGCCTTTTTATTTATAAGTATAACTTAGGTTCCGGAGGCCTGTTAATAAATATCCCTCTTTGTATAGGTCGTGTGCAGGATATGATGAGCCTTGTGGCTGCCCGGCTTCTCAAGGTAGGTGTCATAGATTTCCTTGACAACGGGGTTCTCATGGCTCTTACGGAGGGTCATCCCTGCGTCCTCGCCGTAGAGGGCCTTTGCACGCTCTGCGCGGAGATCCGTGAAGTTGCGGACATCGCCGGGCTGGTGGGGCTGGCCGCCGCCGTTTACGCAGCCGCCGGGACACGCCATGACTTCAATGAAGTGATAGTCCTTCTCGCCGGACTTCACCATGTCGAGGAGCTTCGCCGCATTGGCAAGACCGGAGGTGACGGCAACGCGCACCTTGGTTCCGGCAAGGTCATACTCGGCTTCCTTGATTGCCTCGACTCCTCGGACATCCTTGAAGTCAACTGACGGGCAGGGATTGCCGGTGACAACCTCGTACACGGTACGGAGAGCTGCTTCCATAACGCCGCCGGTTGCGCCGAATATGTGAGCGGCGCCGGAAGCGACACCGAATATAGGATCAGCTTCCTCGTCTGCCAGTTTTGTAAAATCAATGCCAGCGCGTTTAATCATGGAGGCCAGCTCACGTGTGGTGAGGGAGACATCAATATCGGGAACGCCGGCCGCACACATCTCGGGCCGCTGGACCTCGAACTTCTTCGCGGTGCAGGGCATGATGCTGACGACAAATATATCCTTCGGGTCGAGGCCCGCTTTTTCGGCGTAATAAGTCTTCATGAGAGCGCCGTACATCTGCTGTGGGCTCTTGCAGGAAGAGAGATTGTCCAGCATGTCGGGATAATAATGTTCGCAGAACTTAATCCAGCCGGGAGAACAGGAAGTGATGAGCGGAAGCTTGCCGCCGTTTTTAATGCGCTCGAGAAGCTCAGTACCCTCTTCCATAATAGTTACGTCGGCGGCTGTATCGACATCAAACACTTTGTCAAAGCCGAGGCGGCGGAGGGCCGCAATCATCTTGCCTTCGACATTCGTGCCTATCGGCATGCCAAAGCACTCGCCGAGCTGGGCGCGGACGGAAGGGGCGGGGCCGACGACTACATGCTTCTTCGGATCAGACAGAGCCGCCCAGACCTTATCTGTGTCGTCGCGCTCGGTGAGAGCGCCGGTCGGGCAGACCGCGATACACTGACCGCAGTTTACGCACGAGGTGTTGGCCAAAGGCATATCGAAAGCGGAAGCGATGTGGGTATCATAGCCGCGCTCGTTGGGGCCGATGACGCCGACATACTGGTTCTTGTTGCAGACTGCCA
>JBFWIW010000088.1:0-9064 GCA_050253535.1 Oscillospiraceae bacterium | reverse complement strand
AACGGCGTGTGGTATCTCGTGTTCGAGGCCCAGGAGTTTTCCCCTTACGCCCTTGTCGTGAATGATATCGGCACATATGACGAGATGGCGGGTCTGCCGTACTACGTCGACGCAGGCGGAAACGATGTATTCATCGGCTTCGCGGCAAACGGAAAGTACATCGCGCCGGACGGCGAGACCGTGCTTGTAAAACAAAATGCCAAGAGCTTTTCGGACATTGATTTGCACTGGGCTGAGAGCTACATCGATTTCGTTACCGAGCGCGAGCTGTTTGCCGGTACCGGCAGCGATACGTTCTCGCCCGACACGGGCATGACCCGCGCAATGTTCGCAACCGTTATCGGACGGCTGTACGAGCGCAGCTACGGCGAGATTGAAGCTGCGGACACCCACTCTTTCACCGACTGCGATTACGACGATTATTACGGAAAATACGTTGACTGGGCGGCGGAAGAAGGCGTCATCGGCGGCTACGGAAACGGTGAGTTCAGGCCGAACGATCAGATCAGCCGCGAGCAGATGGCGACGATCCTGTACCGATTTGCCGATTTCCTCGGCGTTCTGCCGAGTGGTATGGACACCGCGCTGGATTACCCGGATGCCGGAGACATTTCAAGCTGGGCGGAGAGCGCTGCTCTCTACTGCCGGAGCACCGACATCATTACGGGACGCAACGGCGGAAGCTTTGCCCCGCAGGGCACGGCGACAAGAGCCGAGGTCGCGGTAATTCTGGAGAGATTCATCGAAAACGTATTGGATTGAAGCTTGACTTGAGGCCGGCGGCATCACCCACACTGTGGCCGCAATGTTAAAATTGGTACTAATTCATCATATTTAATCTTATTTAAGCGGCAGACTGCCCGGAACACCCGGATGGTCTGCCGCTTTCCCTGTCTAGCATAATCTTTCACTTTTTACTTCCTGCCGGCAATCTGTTCAGATCCTGGTTTTCATCAGAAACAATTAATGCCATGTTTTTTATATTAGATCTTTTGTTTTTGCATTGCAGAGCCGGAGTTCATCGGTTATACCTGTACCCTGTGCACTCGGCGGTCAGGACCGCTATCTCCTTTCGGAAGCTCTCAATAAATAACGAAAGCTGCTTTGCCGTATTTATCAAATACGTGCAGAGTAGCTTTATCTGTTCCAGCTTTTTGCCCATCTTCCGCAGGTCCTTACGCAGCAAAAAGTGTAGCTTTTTAGTTGACGGCTTTCCCCTCGGCAGGAACATATTGAGGAGACGGATGATAATGTAGTGCGGTTGTCTTTACTGCGTACACCGTCCAAAGGGGCAATTGTCTGATAGATATTTTCAGTTCCTTTTGGTTTGGATTATCAAGCAAACACAAATTATAAAAGCTCAGAACGAATTAAAAAATGTTGATTTCATCCATATCGGACAAATAAATCCTCAGGCCAAAAATCAAACCGTAAGAGACGCATAGCACAGCTCTTGCACAATAAACGGATAGAATTATAAATGTAAAAAACCACCCTTGACAAACGTCTTCTCAATATATCATACTGTTTAACTTTGGGGTGCATTTCAAATACCGGCGGTTTCCCGCCTACCCATTATGGCATATAGTGGTTAACAAAGGGGGAATACAGCGTGACTATAACTGCATACGACCGGGGAAAAGCCGTAGCCTATGCCCACAAATGGGCCTTCGGACGGAATCCCGCCTATTACAACTTCGATAAAATCGGCGGAGACTGCACAAACTTTACATCCCAGTGCCTCCGCAGCGGCGGCGCGGTTATGAATTACACACCTGTCATGGGGTGGTATTATAGAAACGCGGGGGCGCGCAGCCCATCCTGGACAGGGGTTGAGTATCTCTACTCATTTTTAGTCGGGAACAAGGAAACCGGTCCATTTGCCGAAGAGGTCGGGATAGCGGACATGGAGCCCGGCGATTTCGTCCAGCTCAAATTTGTCGGCAAAGCGTTTGAGCACTCGCCCTTTGTCGTGGAGGTCGGAAGCCCGGCGACCCTTGATAGTATTCTTATAGCCGCCCATACATTCAATTCAGACAACAGGCCTCTCTCAACTTACAGTTTTTCGGACATCAGATACATACACATTCTTGGCGTAAGGCGATGAATAGAAATTCGGTTTTTCTGCGGCTTAACCACGTTGCGCGGAAAACTGCAAAACGCCGCAATGCCTTATTCTTTTGCGGCGGCTTCCGCGGCTTTTATCATTATTGCACATTCAATGCGCTTCTTGAAGAGCTCGCAGCCATATTCATAAACGCCATTTATTGAACCCGTGGCGTGGAAAGCGTTAGCGGCGCAGCCGCCGCTGCAGTAGAGCTTTGCCCAGCAGTCTTTGCAGGCCGGCCTCGCATACACGTTGCAAAGCTTGAATTCGTCGCGCAGCGTCTCGTTTGTGACGCCGTCCCATATATTTCCCATACTGTACCTGGGATCCCCGACAAACTGGTGGCAGGGATAGAGTTCTCCCCACGGCGTGACGGCATAGTACTCCGTCCCCGAGCCGCAGCCGGAGATTCTCTTATATATGCACGGGCCGCCTTCGAGATCTATCATGTAATGGTAAAAGGTAAATCCCCTGCCCTCACAGTCCCTCTTGATCATCTCTTTTGCCAGTATCTCGTACTGGTCAAAGAGCTTGGGCAGGTCCTCTCCGGTGAGCGCATAGGGGTCTTCCGGGCTGCAGACGACGGGCTCCATGGAGAGCTCCTTAAAGCCGAGGTCCGCCATATGGAATATATCGTTCGTGAAATCCGAATTCCGGTGCGTGAAGGTCCCGCGGATATAGTAGCCCAGATCGCCGCGCGCCTTTACGAACTTTTGAAATTTCGGAACGATAATGTCGTAGCTGCCCTTGCCGGTGACCGTTTTTCTGAGACTGTCGTGGATTTCTTTTCTCCCGTCAAGGCTCAGGACGACGTTGCTCATCTCCCGGTTTGAAAAGTCTATGACATCATCGTCTATAAGCACGCCGTTCGTCGTCAGGGTAAACCTGAAATTCTTATTGCATTTTTTTTCCTGACTGCGGGCGTATGCGACTATCTGTTTCACCACGTCCCAGTTCATGAGCGGCTCCCCGCCGAAGAAGTCCACTTCAAGGTTTTTCCTGTGCCCTGATTGCGCTATTAAAAAGTCTATCGCCCGCTTCCCAACCGTGAGCGGCATGAGCGCCCTGTCTCCGTGGTACTTGCCCTGACTTGCGAAGCAGTAGTCGCAGCTCAGATTGCAGGTGTGGGAGACATGGAGGCACAGCGCCTTGATAATAGAGCTTTTCTTTTTGAAGCTGAACGCCAGACCCTCATATGTATCGGCAGAAAAGAGCTTCCCATCAACTTTAAGCGCTTCTATATCGCTTATCACTTCAAGTATCTCCTGCTCTGTGATCTCCGGTACTGCGGAATACTTATCGAGCATCGCTTTTATGATTTCGACCTTTTCGCTGTTTTCATACATGCTGATCACGTCGTAAGCCAGGTCGTCAACGACATGCACAGCGCCGCTGAAGACGTCGAGCACGATATTGAAGCCGTTTAATTTATACTGATGTATCATAATTTTCTCCGGTCAAAACAGAAAGCCGTTTATCTCCCATATGGCGAAAAACGGCTTATCGTTCTATACTTTTTCAGTTAGTTCTTAATGCTCTTTTCACATTTCTGATTGGCCACGCCGCAGGAGGTCTTGCAGGCGGACTGGCAGGAAGTCTGGCATTCGCCGCAGCCCCCGGCTTTTACGCTCTGCTTTAAATTGCGGGTCTCGATAGTCTTAATTCTCTTCATATATAATCATACCCCTCGTATATGTATTTTACTAAAATATAGTATCATATCTCCGCCTTTTTGTCAACGCGTCGCGGGTGCTCTGTACTTTTTTCCCATAAAATAATTGAGGCATTTTTCCACCGGTACCAATTAACTCAATATCATTTGAAGCGAGAGTTTGCATATATCCAATGAGGTCCGTGCTTATGATCTCCCCCGGTACGATCAGCGGTATTCCGGGCGGATAGGCCCAGACGAACTCGAGCGACATGGCCCCAGCCGCCTCACCCGGCTTCATGTATTGTCCTTCGGATTCCAGAGCATCGCAGATCGGCTTTAACTGCTCAGGCAGCCGATAAGTATGTTGGCCATTCCCACAGCTCTCATCCTTCTCCGCCTTCCGGTCTATGTCGATGATGGCGTCCGCGAGCCGCCTGAAGCTCTTCTCCGTGTCGCAAATGCTTGTCATTGCTATCGCATAAGAGGCGCCCGCCATCTCCATCTCTATGCCGTACTGCGTTCGAAACAGTTCTGAGAGCGTCCTGCCGGTCATTTTCGCGCTTCCGGCGCAAACAACGATCTTTCCCAAATCGTAACCGAAAAATGAGCCGTGACGGCAGAGCGCGTCGGAACCATGGCACAGCACCTTAAGTTTACTGAGATTTCTTATACTGTCGTCAAAATTCCTGATATTGTTTTCATACGCACGGAAAAGGCGTGTTTTATACTCCGTGAGCAGCCTCACGCACTGGTCAATGGACGCCATAAGCACATAAGATGGGCTGCTGGTCTCGAAAACCTCGAGCTGGCGGGCGATTTTATTCGTGTCCACAATCTCCCCACCGATATTGAGAAGCGAGCACTGTGTCAACGCGGGGAGAGTTTTATGCAGTCCGGTGACGGTGATATCCGCGCCGCACCCCAGCGCCTCCCCCGGGAACATTTCCGAAAAACCGAGATGGGCCCCGTGCGCCTCGTCAACCAACACGGGTATTCCCCTTCTGTGTGCTATGTCCGAAATTGCCCGTATATCGCTTATGACCCCCTCATAAGTGGGAGAGGTGATGACGACGAGTTTAGCATCCTGGTTTTTATCCAGAGCGCTCTTGACCTGCTCCGGAGCAATGCTCCCCTGTATTCCGGTCTCCGCATCATTTTCCGGGACGATATACGCTGTCATAAGGCCGCACAGTTCCACCGCGTGAAATACGGATTTATGGCAGTTTCTCGCCATGATTATTTTATCCCCGCGCCTGACCGTACCTCTCACCGCGGCGAGGATACCCCCGGTGCTCCCGTTTATGAGCAAAAACGATTTTCTGCTCCCGTATAATGCGCAGGCGAGGCCGGCGGTTTCTTTTAAAATACCGGTCGTATTATGAAGATTGTCGAATCCATTTATTTCAGTTATGTCTATTTTATATGGCAGCCCCTCACCAAGAAGGCCGGTATTTCTTTTGTGCCCCGGCATATGCATTGGGCAAATATCCTGCGAGGTATATCCCGAAATAATATCGTAAAGCACGCCAACGCCTCCCTCCGCAGATATGTTTTGATCCCCTGTTCAGGACATAATCAGTTTGCCGAGCGCATACCCGGCAGCATAACCCGCGATCCCCAGTATCAAAGACCCTATTATATAAGTAAGTGCGTTTTTCTTTTCGTTCCCCCTAAAAAGGCAGAAGCCCTCATACATGAAGGTTGAGAACGTGGTGTACGCGCCTAAAAATCCGTCGCCGAAAAGCAGATATATGTTATTCCCCGCGTCAACGCTTGTAACCATACCCAATAAAACAGCGCCGGTAATGTTTATAATGAGCGTTCCCAGCGGAAATTTAACCACCGATTTTTGTGATATAATTTTGCCTATGTGGAATCTGGTGATCCCGCCGAATAATCCGCCTATGCCGACCAAAAGGAGTTCCATTTATTCCACTTCGCTTTCAATCTCGCTTAATTCCCCGAGCGTGTCCAATTCGCCGTTTTCCTCTTTGACCTTCGCCCGGCCGAACCCTCCGGCAGCCGCGGCCCCCAAAAAGGCCGCGCCCAGCCCCAACACGGTCGAAACCGCAAGATACAAAAGAGCGGATAAATAATCTCCGCCGCTCATAAGCATCGCCATCTCTTTGCACAGCGTTGAAAAAGTTGTAAACGCGCCCAAAAGCCCTGCCGTAATCCCCAGTCTCAGGTCCGCGTCCATCTCCCGCGTCTTTGGTGCTGTCATCAGGATAAAAGCGAGAATAAAGGCCCCGATAATGTTGACGGCGAGGGTGTTTATTGGAAAACTTCCGCTGTAGCCGCTTATCTTCATCTCTTTGACCAGATATCTCAGCACAGCGCCCAGAAATCCCCCACAGCCAATAAAAATATATTTCCTCATTATAATAATAGTCCTTTAAGATCGTTTTGAATGTATTTCTTTTTGGCCTGGTTGAACTTATGTTTTTTCAAGAAATACCTAATTAAAAAAGCCGATCACTTCCGCCGCCATTTGCAGAAGTCATCAGCATTAATGCAGTTTGGCCTGCGCCAAAGGAATATATGCGTAATATATAATATTCATTGCATGAAGTCAAGCACGAATCGCATCAGTCGCTGCGTTAAACGCATCATTCAAAATCAAAACAGCTTCTTCGCTTTTTCTTGACACGTTTTGCCGTTTACATTAAGATGTACTTAATCACAAACGTATTATGAGAAGAGGCGATGCCCATTGAAAAATAAAATAATCGCCTTTTTTCTGGCGGTGACCATTCTTTTCTGCCTCCCGTTTTCCGGGGCGTTTGCGGCAGAGACCGATACCGACGAAGACGGAGGCGAAAAGATCTTTCTGGCCGATACATATGACGAGGCGCTCAAGACCGCAAACTATTACAACGCCGAGCTTGAGAGCTACCGCTATGGTGTCGGTGTCCTCACAGATGTAAAAGGGCCGTCCCTCATCGGCTCGATTTTTACATATTCAGCCGATCTCCCGGAACTGTCCGACAACGATATGCTCTACGCGCTCGATTATGAAACACAGAGCTATGACGATTACAGTACCGTCCTCCAGTGGCACCACGGCGCAATTGAGACGGAAGCGGCATGGGCGTACTCGATGGGTTCATCCGATGTAACCGTCGCCGTCATAGACTCCGGCGTTGTCCAGAGCCACGAGGATCTGGACGGGCAGATAATCGAGTATAAAGATTTCTGCTCATTTTCAGACACGCCTTATGACAATGCCGGGCACGGTACGCACGTAGCGGGAATAATCGCGGCCATCGCCGGAAACGGCCTTGGCGGGACGGGCGTTGCTCCGGGAGCCAGAATACTCTCGCTGAAGGCTCTTGATGAGTATTTTGACAATACAGCCGGCAAATACGTGTGCGGAGGCAATACGTCGGACGTTCTTGCGGCGTTCAATTACGCCGTCGGCGCGGGTATAAAAGTCATAAATATGAGTATTGGCGGAGACAGCTATAACGAAACTTTCCAAGCAGCCGTTGCAAACGCGGTGGACAGCGGCGTAACAGTCATCTGCGCTGCCGGAAATGACGGTGAAGTGAGCGAGTGTTATCCCGCCGCCTATACAGGCGCCATCGCCGTCGCCGCCGTTGAAAATTCCAGCGGAACATACGGCATTGCTTCCTACTCAAATTACGGCATCTGGGTAGACCTGGCGGCTCCCGGCAGCGAAATATTCTCGACCTACAATGAACCCACGAGCAGCTATGCTTGGGCAGACGGCACTTCAATGGCCTGCCCTGTTGTCGCAGGCGTGGCTGCCCTAATCTATTCCTGCCGCGCGATTGACGCGGACGCCTCCGGCGCCGCTATCGTTTTATCAATCCTGAATTCAACGCTGACCGGCAGCGTCTCCCGCAGCGGCTATACATACGGAATAGTTAACGCGAAAAAAGCGGCAATGGTCGCCTCGGCGTCAGATGCCCCGGTATACAGTGAAGGCTCGAAGGCGGTTTTTTCCTCCTTAACACAAGAGATAACCGTCTCTTCCCCTGTATTAGCCGCGCTCGGCGGAAATCTCTCTGGGTCTTCTCTGTACATCTCAGTGACGACTCCCGACGGAACTGTCGGCGAATATACGGCGTATTCCTCAGCCTCGCAGACCGTTACGCTGGAAACGGCGGGCAATTATACAGTTAAAGCCTATGCGGACGTACTGGGCGAAAACACGCCTGTCTCTCAGGCAAGTTACGTCATGCTGGACGAAAGCACCTCCCTCGCCATCTCGGACTCGGATGGGAACGCCGCCGGCGTCCTGTACCCGTCATTTTCCGGAGACGCAGGGGTCGTTGATCTCTCGGCCTCCGGCGTCCTCTACGACGCTGACCCGGACGACCTTTCGTGGGAGACGACCCTGCCAGGTGACCTCGTAACACTCACAGAAAATGAGGACGGCACGGCGACGCTCACGGCGGGCACGTGGTCGGCGGAGGACGTGACGTCTGGAACTGTCACCGTGACTGATAATTTTACGTTGCGCTCGGCTACATATTCTGTGCAGCTTCTTTACGAGGACATTGCGTTCTCCCTTTCGCTCGAATCTGACAGCGTCTCGGCCTATCTGGGTTTTTCCGATTCCGTGACCGCCGAGGGCGGCGTTCTCTACCTCGCATTTTATAGAGACAACAGGATGACCGACATCGAGGCCGCTTTGGTGCAGGATAATATGGATACATATATGTTTGACCTATACTCCGGCGGTTGGACATATGCCAGGGCGTTTCTGATTACGCCCGGCGGCTTGCCGCTAACATCCCGGATTCTTTATTCGCCGGGAACGTGAACCGTGTAAAAAACACCTCGCACACAGAAATTCTTTAAATTTGTCCGTAAACATTGACATAGTTGATGGTGAGACATGCATAGAATTCATTGTGAAAGGGGTGTGACCATGAAAAAATTCAAACCTTATATAATCAGTCTTTTGATAACTTTGGGCGTGGGCGTCCTGTCCGGCCTGATCGTAAGCGATTCCGGCACCATATATGCGTCACTTGAAAAACCTCCTCTGTCTCCGCCCGCAATAGTCTTCCCCATCGTCTGGCTGATTCTTTATGTACTTATGGCCATAGCGGCCACTGTTATTTACAAGTCAGGCTCGCCGGACAGATATGAGACGCTGCGGCTGTATGTCATCCAGCTCGCGGTTAATTTTCTATGGCCGCTGATATTTTTTGGAACGCAGAAATTCTTCTTCGCACTCGTCTGGCTGGTTATCCTGTGGTTGCTTGTCGCGCTTCTCACAAATCGGTTTTACAAAATCGTGCCAAAAGCGGGATACCTCTTCCTGCCGT
>JBFWIW010000087.1:0-9776 GCA_050253535.1 Oscillospiraceae bacterium | reverse complement strand
GGGCTGGAAGCTGCCGTCTTCGAAGCCTGCGATAATGCCGAGTCCGGTCAAAATCGAGACTTCGTCCGTGTACTCGATCGTGTCTGCGTCACTAAAATCAGCTGATGCGCCGAAAGCGAAGAAGCTGACAGACAGAGCAAGAACGAGGACAAGTGCCAGAGTTCTTTTGAGAGTCTTCATGTAGTTTTTTCCTCCTTAAAATAATATCTGATTTTGCCCGCACATGAAATCGGGCTAATATATGTGAATGCCGGATGAGGCAATATCACCGATATTGAGGCAATTTTTCTAAATAAAAACAAAAATGCGACCTGCCGGTTTTATAATTAAACCGGCTTTTAAATAATGCTCTGCTATACTGAAAATACGCTTAAAAGCGCGGGATACACCATTTACATATGTAAGCCGCCAAAAACGACGAAATAAATACTTTATTCCTGCCCCCGCAAAAAGGAGGAGTACGGCGGAGCTCTTCAGCTCGGCGGGCATCCGAACGCCGCCGTACACTTACATAATGAAGACTCTTACCGCCCCACCGTCTGCCCCGGGGCAGCGCGGTCATAGCTTGTCAGCTTACGTGGGAAGAACCTGCATCATCATAAATTATTTTGCACAGCCGAAATGCGCCGCGCTCTATATAGAATATGTATTACCGGCGTCACTTTGCAAGCGCCGATCCTTTACAACTTACTCAATGAGAGTTTAGCATAATAATAATCCACTGTCAACCATTTGAGGAGAATTTGTTACAAAAGCGTAACAAAATGGTACCTTTGTAAAAATCGCCGGTTTATAACCACTTTTCGGTCTTTTATGGCTTTTTTGCCATAGAATAGTTCTGCTTTTAAACACAATTCTGATGCTTTTCAACAGTTTTCGGGGGGCAACATTTTTGTCATTTTAGGAAAAATTTAGGCAGAAGCGCCAATGTCGCCAAACGGTTTCCTTCCGTCCCGCCGATATTGTATCTTTCTGGCCGTTACACAGAGCGGGGACTGACGATTACAAAAAAGCCGGCCTCTCTCAAATCCGCTTTAAAACAGGTATTCCCGGCTCTTTTTCCCATATGACGAACCGGATTTGCAAAAGTTCCGTATTTTTTAATAAATATTTATGTAATATTTTACCGACATATTTATTCCCTCAAAAACAGGCGGACATATTGTCCGCCTGTTTTTAGTTAATTTGATTATTGAGGCGCCTCAGTCTCCGCTTTCGATAAGTCCGTATCCGCCGTTATTACGTTTATATACCACTGCGAAAGCGTCTTCCTCGTTCTGATTTTTGAAAACGAAGAACTCATGATTGAGAAGATTCATCTGGAGAATAGCCTCTTCCGGCGTCATCGGCTTTATAGAGAACCGCTTTGTACGGATTATCTCAAATTCGCGCTCCTCCTCTTCCGCGTTTACAACCGGTACGCCGGGTTTGACTTCGCGCTCAAACGCCCCTTCGCGCAGTTTCTTTTCCAGGCGGGTCTTGTTTTTGCGGATCTGGCGCTCTATTCCAGCTACCGCTGAATCTATGGAAGCGTACATGTCACCAGTGGACTCGGATACCCGATAAAACATGCTGTTGTTATTAATTGTAACCTCAGCTATGTGCCTGCCCCTCTCTATCGAAAATGTGACATACGCATACGCTTCTGACTCTGCCTTGAAAAATCGTTCGAGCTTGCCGATCTTCTTCTGCGCATATTCACGAAGATCGTCTGAAATCTGGACTTTCTTCTCTGTAAAAGTAAACCTCATATAAAATCAGCTCCTTTCCTGTTCGCCGGACAGCGGGGCAGAAAACCCCGCCGTCCGGCCGACGACCTATGGTCTCCTGCGGGATCCACCTCATCCCGCCTAACCTTTCTCATCCTTTACGGCCTTATTATACCACATGTTGCACAGTTATGGAAGCGAATTTTATTAACTATTAGTGAATTTTGCCCGTTTTACGCAGGAATTCTAAAAACAAGCAATTCTGTCACTAAATACGTCGTTTTTTGCATTTTACAGTACCGTACTAGCATGACGGGTGACATGGCAACCTATATTAACGACGCAGGGAAGCCCGGCAATATGCGTCGGGAACACCTCTATATTAACGGCGACGGCCGTATATTTGCCGCCAAAACCCTGAGGCCCGATACCCAAACGGTTTATGGCGGTAAGTATCCTCGCCTCCATTTCTGCGTAGAACGGGTCTGCGTTCCTGGCGTCAGCCGGTCGAGTGAGCGCGGTTTTAGCCAGAAGCGCCGCCTTTTCTATCGTGCCGCCAAGACCTATGCCGACGACCATCGGCGGGCAAGCCTTTGACCCCGCGTTTGAGACAGTCTCGACTATAAACGCCTCCACCGAATCCTGCCCATCCGATGGCAAGAACATCTTAGCAGCGCTGCAGTTTTCGCTGCCGAAGCCCTTGGGCGCAACGGTCAGCTTCAGCGTGTCGCCCGGTACTATTCGTGTGTGAATGACCGGCGGCGTGTTGTCGCCGGTATTTACTCGGCGGAATGGGTCTTTTACGACGGATTTGCGCAGGCCGCCGTTAATGTACCCCCGGCGGACGCCCTCGCAGACAGCTTCCTCGAAGCTGCCGCCCTTTATGTGCATGTCCTGTCCGACCTCGGCAAATACCACGGCCATACCGGTGTCCTGGCATATGGGGAGCCCCTCACGCGCTGCAACCTGAAAATTCTTATAAATATCGTAAAGCGCGTTTTTTCCGGCTTCTGACGGCTCCGCGTCGCACGCGCATTCCAAAATTATCGCAAGATCCGGCGGCAAAACGGTTGTACTTCTTATACATAGCCGTTCAACAGCCGCAGCTATTTCATCGTATGTTACCTCTTTCATAGACAGTCCTCCAATTTTGGATTTCGGCAATATTATATCATAAATGTTGTTTATGATATAATATTGCCATATGGCGTCTCCGACACATGGCTTAAAATTACAGTGCGTGCCCTCGGAGAGGACACATGCGCTGTAAAGCGCTTTGCGGTTATTTTAACATTATAGATACAATTTAACAATAAGCTGTTGAAGAAAATGCCCGGCCGTGATATTCTTTAATTCCGAAATTAAGAGGGAGGCATTGTAATGAAGATACTAATAGTCGACGGACAGGGCGGAAGAATCGGCGCTCTCATCGTCCGACGTCTTAAAGAGGATTATCCGGAGCTTAAGGTCGTCGCTATCGGTACGAACAGCATAGCGACCTCCGCCATGATTAAGGCCGGAGCCGACCTCGGAGCGACCGGTGAAAATCCTGTTGTAAGAAATGCGGTGGAAGCCGATATCATTGTCGGCCCAATAGGGATAATTACGGCGCACGCTATAATGGGCGAAGTCACACCCAAAATGGCCGAGGCCGTCGGCGGGAGCCATGCGCACAAGGTGCTGATTCCGATAACCAACTGTAACATCACCGTAGCCGGAACGTCAAATATGCCCCTCTCAGGCTACATAAACGAGGCCGTGAAAGAAGTCGGCAAACTGCTGTAATCTTCCGTCCACCACAATTTCCTAATTTTTCCGGCCAAAGCGCCGCTCACCTTCTAATCAAATAAAGGAAAAAACCGTCGCAATCGCGGCGGTTTTAGTCTATTTCTATATCACAGCATTTCTCAACGCCGCAGGCTTCAAAATACCTGTTTTCAAGCGGTATCCACTCTTTCACAAACCTTTTGAGGAGCTCTTCGCCATTTCGCCGCCTTATCCGCTCCACCCGATCGGCATAAGGAAGCTTCAGCATGATACGCAGAGTGTAAAACCCGCGCAGCTCAGGATGCAGGGCGTAGGAACCCTCAACAACGGAAAGTTTTTCAGGCAGAACTGTTTTCTTCGGCAAAAATGTTCCCGTCCCACAGTCATATCTGCGGAAAGTGACTCTATCCCCCTTTGAAAGCGGGAGCGCCACCTCCTCCCTGAATCTCTCCCAGTGGACGTTACCGCCCGGTATCTTTAGCCTCTCCGCCGTTTTCATATCCGGCGGCAGAAAAAAGTTGTCCATGTGGAAGACGCTACAGTCATATACGCTTTCCATAAGCTCAGCGAGCGTCGTCTTGCCGGACGCACAGTACCCGTCTATGGCACAGACGACTGGCTTGCCACCTGCCATAAGGCGGTCAACAGTTTCGAACACAGGAAGAAAACGAACAAAGCGGTCATCAATAATTCGGTATGCGGGACTGTACTCAAAGCGGTATATCTCGCTGTGGCTCACCGCCGGGAAACCGGCTTTTTCATATGCCGAGAGGTATTTTTCGCATTCCATCCCGTCGAAAGGCAGCATTTTAAGCAGCTTTAGTTTTTCAGCAAAGCGACCCCTTCTTCCGGCAACGTTATTGGCAGTGTTTATTAACATCGCGTTTATCGTCTCCGGCGATAGCCTTCCCTTCGCATACCGAAGCGAAAGGCGGAAAAGCCCATTCCCTATCGGCTCGCCGGGAACCTCCTCTCCGGCATCAACCGTTTTTAGCTCCGATACCAGCCTGCGCAGGCTGTCGCCCCGGTCCTTTATTATATGGCCTGGACCGAATTCGTTCTGGTATATAAACTTTACCGCGTCCCGGATTTCCATATTCGGATGGCTTTTATACGCCGCCGCGAGGAGCGCTCTCAGTTCTTCCAAGGTTCTCTCCTATTTTTGTATCGGTACGAGTTTCCGTCTTTCTATGATAAAGATGATGACCGGCACAATGACTATCTGGAGAACGATGCCGGGTATCGCCGTCGTTATCGCCCCCGCGATGAATGCCTGCCATGTGAAGGCCGCTGTGGATGCGAAGGAGAAGATGAGGCGCGCAAGCCCCCAAACTATCCTGCCCGCCGCCATTGCGGCGATGAGCGCGACATAAACAGACAGCCTGTTTTTCGGCAGCGCGTTGTATAAAATGCCAGTTATCAGCCCGTAAACGCCTAGCTCCAGAGCCATCGCCGCGGCTGTCGGGAACATCGGCGGCATTCCGAATATAACGGAGCGCAGCACGGGACAAATAATGCCGACGGCCAGGCCCCACCATCCGCCGCAGACGAAGCCGCATATAAGTACCGGCAGGTGCATAGGCAGGAGCATGCTGCCGATCTGCGGAATCTGCCCCGTGAGGAACGGCAGGACGAGGCCAATCGCAAGAAACATCGCGGACAAAACCATTCTCTTTATACTGATTCTTTTCATTTTATTACCCCTTAAATAATAATGCCACAAAGGCAAAGCCGCTTTTCCGGCGGCGCAACACCTTCATGGCATCGTTATTACAAGAAGCTACGAGTTTCTGCCAGCTTCAGCCGACTGTTAAAAATTATTATAGCGGGTTGATCAGGCATTGTCAATCTCTGTCATTCTGGGGAATGTCGCCGACGCCGGAGAGCACGAGTCTGGGCCTGAAGGGGTACTGCTTGATTAACTCCGGCGTTGTGACGCCCGAGAGAACCAGAACGGTGTCAAGTCCGCTCTCAATTCCGGCGATGACATCCGTATCCATACGGTCGCCAATCATGCAAGCCTCCGCCGAATGAACGCCCAGGAGCCGCAGTCCCGTCCTCATCATGAGCGGGTTGGGCTTTCCCACGTAATAGGCACTCTTGCCGGTCGTTAACTCCACCGGATCTACAAGCGCACGGCACGCGGGGATAAGCCCCCCCTCCGACGGGCCGGTGAGGTCTGGGTTTGTGCCAATGAGCCTCGCGCCGTTCAACACATGGTGCATGGCTCTGGACATTGTTGCGAAATTATAATTTGCAGTTTCCCCGATTATGACATAATCAGGATTGACGTCGTTTACAGTTATGCCCTGCTCGTACAGCGCATTATAGAGGCCGGAGTCTCCGATAACATAGGCGCTGCACCCGGGACTCTGTGCGGCTATAAATTTAGCCGTGGCAAGTCCGCTAGTATAGAAATGGCTCTCGTCAACATCCAACCCCATGCGGTATAGCTTCTGCTGGAGCTCCTTCGGGCCTTTGCCGCTGGCGTTTGTCAGAAATAAAAATTTCTTATTTTCTTTGTATAACCATTCTACAAATTCCTTCACTCCCGGGAGAAGGTTCTCGCCGTGGTAGATGACGCCGTCCATGTCGCACATGAAACCAAGCTTTTCTCTCAGTCTGTCCATTAATATGCCTCCCGACGTTAGTTACCGTTCTCTGTTCAGATGATATCACATTTGCTATAATGCAGCAACATATTTTGGTATGATCGCAGTTAAATTTCTGTAAAATAAATGCACCGGCTGTCAAAAATATCATGGCTTCCGCCTCACCATTTTTCAATAAAACAAGCAGTCAGCGCGGGCTCAAAGAGCCCGCGCTGACTGCAGGTAAAATAGTGAAGAAGTCAAATGTACTCTATTATTTCGGGCGCCGAGTCTATGACGGCGTCCGCGCCTGAGTTAATTAATTTTTCCCGCCCGCGGTATCCCCATTCGGCGCCCAGAGCGAAAAACCCCGCTCTTTTGGCGAAGATCATATCCGTCTCGCTGTCTCCGACATACATGATCTCGGATGGGGAGAGCCCCAGCTTCAGGCAGGCTTCCCTTCCGGCTGCTGCCTCCGGCTTGAGCGGTCTCTCTCCGGTGCCTCCCCATATAAATTCAAAGGCGGTATCGGGATAAAAATGCTCTATCTGCATCCGTGAAACGTTCTCCGTCTTGTTCGTTATAATTCCGCATCGTACCGCGGAATCGCGGAGGACAGAAAGCGTCTCGCTCATTTTTGGATATCTGGCCGTCCTGACCGTACAGTTTGTCAGGTAGTCTTCCTCATAAACATTGAGTACTTCCTCAAACCTTGCCCGATCCTTATAATCCGGTAAGACGGCCTCAAATATTTCTCGGATACCTGCTCCGAAAAACCGGAGATAGTAATCGTGCGGATGTGTCGGAAAGCCGCATTTCTCAAACGCACGGTTCATGCTGATGGCAAAATCGTCATAGGTTTTAAGGAGTGTTCCGTCCAGATCGAAGAGGACGGCCTTCGTTTTTTCCCTTTTCATCAATGCGGAAAAATTACACGCCTGCTTTGGCTCTTCTTATGAGCTCCGTCTCCGACACCGTCGTGCCGGAAACATAGCCCGGGATCGGGACAATCTTGTCGTTTATTGCATCGATAATCCACTCAGGCTGCGGGAAGAAATACTTGTCGTACTCGTAGGGAGGTGTAATCCAGTTTCTTGCACCGACGACTGCCGGAGGCGCATCCAGGTAATCAAAGCAGAGGTTGCCGATGTTGGCAGCCACGTCATTGAGGAAGGACCCTCTGGCGCAGGCATCGGAAGCAAGGACGACACGTCCGGTCTTCTTTACAGACTCGATTATTCGGGTATAATCCAGCGGTACGAGGCTGTGGAGGTTTATGACCTCAGCTTCCATTCCATACTTCTCGGAGAGAGTCTTTGCCGCTTCGACAGCTCTGTAAAGCGTCGCGCCGATGGTGAGGATGGTGACGTCCTTGCCCTCGCGGATAACGTTCACATCGCCCATTTTTATTTCATAGGGTTCGGCCGGAACGCCTCCCTCATGGAACTGCTCGCCGATATCATAAATTCTCTGGCTTTCGAAGAACACGACGGGGTCTGTTCCGTTCAGTGCCGCTGTCATAAGGCCCTTGGCCTCCCAAGGAGTTGCGGGGAAGCAGACCTTTAGGCCCGGGATGTGGGCGCAGAGCGCGACCCAGTCCTGAGAGTGCTGCGCGCCGTATTTGGAGCCGACTGAGACACGTAGAACCATAGGCATTTTGAGAATGTCGGCACTCATAGCCTGCCACTTTGACATCTGGTTGAAAACTTCATCGCCGGCACGGCCTATAAAGTCTGCGTACATGAGCTCGACAACCGCGCGGCCGCCGCACATGCAGTAACCGACAGCAGAGCCGACGATAGCGGCTTCGGAAATTGGGGAGTTGAACAGTCTGGAATAAGGGATGACATCAGTCAGGCCGCGATAAACGGCGAAAGCGCCGCCCCAGTCGCGGACATCCTCGCCGTAGGCGACGAGAGTCGGATCTTCGTAATACTTGTCGATAAGGGGCTCGAAGATCGCGTCGCGGATATTGTAAGTCTTCATCTTGCTGACGGGCTTGCCGTCCTTAAATGCAAACCGCTCCTTGCCGGCGATCTGCTGGACTCTGGAGCAGGACTCCTTGGGACCGTCCACACGGACTTTGCCGTTCGGGTCCATGGAGGGAACATTTTCATTGGAGAACATGAGGTTTTCGAGGAAGCGGGGATTCTTGTCAAAATCGGTGTAGGGAGAAATATCCTTGTCATCCGCGTACTTGCAGATCATGGTCATGCGCTCAACGGTCTCCTTGAGGATATCCTCAAACTTTGAGTCGGGAGCGACGCCGGCGTCGACAAGAGCCTTTCTGTAGGAGATAATCGGATCCTGCTCGCGCCATGCCTCGATCTCCTCCTTGGTGCGATAGGCGTTCTGGTCCGATGTGGAGTGGCCGAGGAGACGATAAGTGACGACGTCGAGAAGAACCGGGCCGTCGCCTTTCTCGAGGATCTCTTTCTTGCGGTGCATGGCCTCGATGACGGCCAGCGGGTTCCAGCCGTCAACACGCTCGGCGTGCATCTGGTTGGGTGTTATACCGGCGCCGATTCGGGCAACCATGTCGTACGCCATGGTCTCGCCGCGCGTCTGGCCGCCCATGCCGTAACCGTTGTTGAATATGTTGAAGAGGACGGGCAGGCCGCCTTTTTTACCCTCTTCCCAGAGGGTTTTGTACTGATCCATGGCGGCGAAGTTGAACGCCTCCCAGACAGGACCGCAGCCGATGGAGCCGTCGCCGATGTTGCAGATGACGATGCCTTTTCTATCGTTCAGCTTTTTGTAAAGGGCGGCGCCGGCAGAGATCGTCGCGCTGCCGCCGACGATGGCGTTGTTCGGATAAACGCCGAAGGGCAGGAAGAAAGCGTGCATCGAACCGCCCATGCCGTGGTGGAAACCGTTCTGGCGGGCAAAGAGCTCAGAGAGCGCGCCGTAGAGGAGGAAGCGGATGGCAAGCTCCTTGACGTTTTCGGTCTTGCCGAACTTCTCAACAGCGCGGAGCGTCTTGCCGCCAAGGAAGTTCTCCATGACGTCCATGAGTTCCGCGTCAGAGAGCTTCTGAATGGCGGAGAGGGACTTTGCCAGAATTTCGCTGTGGCTTCTGTGGCTTCCGAAGATGATATCGTCGCGGCCGAGAAGATATGCCTGGCCGACACATGACGCCTCCTGGCCAAGGGAGAGGTGCGCAGGGCCGGGGTACGTGGTTTCAATGCCGTTGTACTGAGCCTGTGTCTTGATCTGATTGAGCATGGACTCAAACTCGCGGAGGATGGTGATATCCCTGTAGATGCGGACAAGGTCCTCGTCGGAATAGTTCTTCCGCTCCTGAGAGACCGTCTTGTTGTAGACGTTTACGGGGATATCCTTGAACTTAATCTTACCGGGGGCTCTTGTAGCGGCAGGATCAATGTAAATAGATTTGGACATTTGATATTCTTCCTTTCCGAATAACTGTTTCAAAGCCCGCAAAACGCTGTACAGATTTCAGCGGGCGGTTTTACTTTTGTCAGCCTAAAAATTAAATTTTGAAAAGCGCCTCGCGGATTATTTCGCTGACCGTGGGGTGCGGGAAAACGAGTTTTTTAAGCCTCTCGGGCGGCAGTTCGGTGTCCAGCATCATGGCGGCGCCGTAGATGATTTCGGACGCGTAGTTTCCGATCATGTGCACGCCGACGATGCGGTTTTTGTCCTTTTCATAAATGATCTTGCAGAAGCCGTCGCCGTTCATCGTCTC
>JBFWIW010000086.1:2728-10080 GCA_050253535.1 Oscillospiraceae bacterium | reverse complement strand
CGCCCGACGCATCCTGTACCGAGTTCCTGACCCACCAGCTTGAACCCCAGCTATATATTTCGGACGCGCTGTCTGCCTGATAGTAATATTCGATCCAGTATCCGCCGGCTCCCGCAACGGAATACCATGTCGCATCCTTGCCGTTCCAGCCCGCGATTGAAGGGGTGCTCAGCGAGGCCGCCGGTCTTGAGTAGACGAAAGAAGGACTGATTCCGGACACGGCGCTGTCCGAATAGCTGACGCCGTCCCCCTCCGCCTGAACGGTAAAGGTATAGGTACCGCTTTCCTGAATCTGAGCGGAATAATAGGTGCCGACCCTGGTACTGTCCCCGTCGGGCGTGAGTCCCGACCAATTCATCGTGTCGAACACCTCGCCGTTCTTATATACGGTGAGGATATAGTGTCCGTCACAATTTGTAACGGCGGCCCAGGATATGTAACCGGTAAAGGGGCTGCCGTCATCGTCGTAATGCCACAGTAAATTGCCCGGTGTTGCCAGCTGAGGCAGCGTGTCAAGCGTCCCCATACGCTCGCTTTCACCGCCGGTTTCGACATTCCTGACAATCACCGTCCCGTCCGCCGCCATTTCACAATAGCGGGCGTATTGAACGGTAGCGCCGACCGCCTCCGGATTCGCGGTATATGCCAGCGCGGATGTTTCAAATAAAAGAGAAAGCGCAAGCAGGAGTACCAGAACTTTGCTGAGCATTGATTTCATGATTAATTCCCCCTCGGCTCTTCATGCGGAGCCATAGAAATTCTCCCCCCGCGCAAACCGGTGGGAGAAAAAATTATATGGATATATTAGCATATAATTCCATAATAATGCAATTACTTTCAACAAAAAATCACGGGAACTTTTAGCACAGTTCCCGTGATTTTCTCCAGACTTAAAGATAAGAGGTCATGAAGCGTTCGAAAATCACCGCGATTTCCGCGCGCGTTACATTTCCTTTCGGATCAAAGTTATTGTCGGGCTTTCCGGTCATAATTCCCGCGCCGTACATGGCGTTTACACCGTCCAGCGCGCATGAGCTGATGGCGTCCGCGTCACTGAACGCGTGGGGGGAGGACGAGGCCGGCGGTAATTCAATGTTTGAATAATCTCCTGCCGTGCACGTTTCCATCTCCTAAAAGCCGATGTCGTCCACAGACAGAACCGTGCTTCCGGCGGGCGGGGCTTCCGCAACGGTATCGTCTGTTTCCGCAACGGTGAATTTCAGGTCAATCAGCAGCTTTCTTTCATTCTTTTCACTGACCTCGAACTCCGCAGTCACCTTATTGGCGGTAATTGTGAAAGAGCCGCTGTATCGGGTGTCGGATGAATAGGAACTATAGAGATTCTCACGTATAACGAAATCTCCGGAAGTTGTGACAGTCCCGTGATTATCTGAGATTTTCAGCGTAAATTCCAATTCTTTATAGGAATCGAGAAAATCTTCCGCCATGTATTCATCGTAATCGGCGCCGTAAACAGCCTTCAGGAAAGCGTCATAGTTATCCAGACTGACATTTAGCGTATAGGTAGTTCCGTTTTTCACAAACATATTGTCGCTAAGGAGCGCGGCACTGCCGACTGTTTCCATAAGCTCGCTGTAAGCGAAGACGCCTTTATATTCGGATGAAGCGTAAAGCAGCGAGCCAAAAGTAACCGTTTCCGACGATGTCAGATAAGAATACCAGTCCGAGCCAAGCATATTATCGTAAATAGCCATTGCCGAACCGACATAGTCACTGCCGAACATAACCCAGGTGTTTTTGTCAATGCTGCCCGGCAGCGCTTCAAACAGATTTGACTTTATGTACATGCACGCCTCATCCATGTTTAATATGACATCCATGGAAAAGTCCGACACACTGCCGAGCATGGCCTCCGTCACCTCATCGGGAGAATAACCATCTGTTCCCGTAAACAGCGCTATAAGCTGACTCAGATCCGCATTTATCGTCATTTTCTGGTTTAATCCGTTTTGAATCGCATTAATGTTTACGGTTACGTCCGTCTGCTGATCCCCGTCAAGAGAATTGAGCTCGGTATAGCTGACGAGAATATCCCCGATCACCTGATATGTCTTCGTTTTGTCCGTACTGTCGTCGGCAAACAGCTTGTTGAGTATTGAAAAATCGGCATCGATTTCACTTATGATCGCCGAACGGTCAAGAATAACCGCGGTCTCGTAGGTCTGATCCCAAAATACGTCGTAACCGGCAAGCTCGCAAACGGACCTGACCGGAACATATGCTGCACCGTCCTTCAGATAGGAAGCGCAATCCGTATCCACCGTCCATGTTTCGCCGTCTTTGTCCGCCGTAATGGTATCTGAGCCGATAGCGAAACTCATCTCAGTGCCGTTGATCGAAGCCTTGACCCCGCCTGTGTCCGGCAGATACGAAACCTGACCGCCAAGCGCTTCAATGAGCGCGCGGATTGGGGCCGCCGTCAGGTCGCCTGCGTATTCCGGCTGAGCGTCCGGGAAGGAGATGTAGGCGCCGTTATACATAACGGCAAGACCTTCCTCCGTGCCGCCCATTGACAGACGGGTGTCCCTGATATATTCCGCTTCTCTCTGCCCGTTAATATGGTCGTTGTAATAATCGTCCGTGTAAAGGTCCAATACAAAGTCGTAATAGTCATCTTCCGTCTCAAAGCCAAAATCCAGCATGAAATCCTCAAGAGATTCGTATCCCCAGCTCTGCCACAGCGGAGGATCGTCAGCCAAAATTTCGGCTACTATTTCGGGATTCGCCGCTTCCCATTCTGATTTCCATTCCTGCACTCCGGCGTCGCTGTCATAGTAAGACCAGTCTTCGTCAGGGTAATAACCATACTCATCATCGGCAGCCAAAGCGGGAGTTGTAAGGGTTAAGATCAGCATAACAGCCAAAACCAAGGGCATGAATTTCTTCATTATTTTCCTCCATATAAATTAATTTGTTTTTATTTAGGGCAACACCGCACAACGCCAAATGCCCAGATGCGCCGTCAGATTATTTCGTCAGATAAAACAGAAAACGCAGCGAATACTGGCTGTATTTACGAGCGTTTTGTAAAATATGACGGAAGACAGGCAGGCAGATGGGCGTTTGAGGCGCAAGCCGTGAATTGCGCTGTGTTACCTTAGCCTAAAATCCTTCTGTTTAGAATATTCCGGCAAAATCTATGTATGTCTGCGATATGTATGTCTGCGAATTATTATATGGATATTGACGCGGCAGACCTCCGCATTCAATAATTGTATTTTCAAACCTGACGCCTGATTTGTTTTGACCTTTGATTTTTACAAAAAAATAATATGCTATCAAATATTTACAATTTGTATTATACACTATTACTGCTGATAAGGTATTGTCAATAATTAAATGCAAAAATATTTGCGGAACCGACAAATAAATCATGAGGCCGGCCTGAATCCGGCGAAAGGCCGGCGCCCTGTATCTGTAATAAATTACCATTTGGCGCTCGATGACAATGCCGTTTATGGTAATAAGCGGTAAATTGCGGCTATGATTTAAAAGCGATTAACAGAAGTGGATCCTTTAATGAGAAAAATGATAACGGCGGCAGGTAATAACCTGCCGTTTTGTATTTTATATCTGCTGTGACGGAGCACGCTTTGTTATGGAAAGCTAGCTTGACATTTTTACATATTGTGATATTATAGGGTTATGGAAAGCTTACTTTCCGTTGAAAGGAGTGCGGAGGTGAAAAACCGTTTGGAAGAAATACGGAAGCAGCGGGGGATCAGGCAGGAAGAACTGGCCGATGCTCTGGCGGTCTCAAGGCAGACAATCGGTTCGCTTGAGAACGGGCGTTATAACCCGTCCATTACCCTGGCCTTTAAAATTGCCCGGTATTTCGGGATGAGCATCGAAGAAATCTTTATCTATGAGGAGAGCGATAAAAATGAATAAGCGTTTAAGGGATTATTTACTTACAGCTACCGGTTTGGCGCTGCTCGGAGCCGGCCTTTTTCTCATTAAGGCGATTTCAAACCCGCAGGGCATAATGCGGACGCTGCCGTATGTTTTTGTCGGGATTGGAAGCGGCGTTTTCGGTTCCGGCATGGGCAATCTGATCAGCGCGAGGGCCATTAAAAATAATCCCGGTATTCAGAAGCAGATTGAGATAAACAAAAATGACGAGCGCAATCTGGCAATCTCGCGCCGGGCAAAAGCAAAGGCCTACGACATGATGGTCTTTGTATTCGGGGCCTTGATGCTCTCGTTTGCATTAATGGAAGTAGACCTCGCAGCTATATTGCTGCTGGTCTTTTCATACCTGTTTGTTGTATTTTACGGCGTTTACTGCCGCTGTAAATATGAAAAAGAGATGTAAAAGCCGGACTGAAAAAGACGGCCTGCCAGGACGCCGGACTGCCAAAGCAGTCCGGTTGCCGTCCCCGCGGCCTTTCGCCGTGCGAAAGTAAAAATCGCGCCCGGTGTACGTGACCGATTTTTGAAAATTGTGCAGTTTTTAGGCTTCCGGCGACATGCGCGGATGAAGTCTTATACCTGCCGAGGCTTCACAGAGCAGTAATATCTCCTATATAAAACCGGGTTTTCGACAAGCTGTAAGGACTTGAACCGCGAAGGTTCAAGTCCTTTTGTCTGTGAGCTGTTATATTTATTTCCCGGTTTGCCGATAAATTGTTGCAAAATATGTCAATATATATCAAATTATGGTTGTTACGGGTTTAATAAAATGTTATAATTTTAAAAAATAAACCCCGGGTGCTCCTGCTAAAATGGTCACATGTAACCGCATATAGGAAAGGAAGGCTCGAATGACCGAAAAGTTTTTACAGAGCGTGTTCCGACAGCTCACGATTGGCTATGCCTCCCACAGACTGATCTGCGACAGCAAGGGACAACCGGTTGATCTGATCTTTCTGGAGGCAAACCCAACGTTTGAGGAAATGACAGGGCTTTCTTCCGCTTCCATTTCCGGAAAAAGCGTCATGGCGTTTTTCGGCAAAGAGAGGCCGGAAGGTTTCAGCTGGTCTGAGTTTTACGCCGGCGCCCTCCGGAATCCCGAAGAGGGAACGGTCAGCCATGCCGAAATTCTCGGGCATTGTTATAAGATTACCGTCTTTTCCCCGGAGGCCGGGCAACTTGCCGTTGTTCTCCAGGATGAGACGCAGGAAATGCGGGATATAGAGCGGCAAAAAGACGAGCTTAAAGCCATAACAGTCGATCTGGAGACCATATTCAACATCACGAACGACGCCATGTTTATAGTCGGATACGATAATAGCGAATTTGTCTACATAAAAAATAACAGTTCCCACCAAAAGCTGACGGGTTACGGCCTGGAGGAATTTGAAGGCAAAACCCCCGAGGAGCTTATGGGAGAGGATGCGGGAAAGGCCGCCAAGGAAAACTACCGCCGATGTGTCGAGGCCGGGGAGAGCATCACCTTTGAGGAGACAATTACTCTGCGCGGCGGAAAACGGGATTGGCTGACAAACCTTACGCCGCTGTGGCAGAACGGTAAAATCAAATATCTCATTGGCTCCCGGACCGATATCACCGAGATCAGACTTTTGAAAAAGGACAAGGAAGAGCTTTTTCGGCGTCTCACGTCCATGTTTGACGGGCATACCGCGGCGATGCTTCTGATCGACCCCGAATCCGGCCGGATTCGGGACGCTAACCCCGCCGCCTGCGCATTTTACGGCTACAGTGTAAACGAGCTTTTGTCCATGACCATTCAGGACATCAATATGATGCCGGAATACGAGGTCAGACGCAGGCGCATTATGGCCTATCACGAGAAACAGAGATACTTTCTGTTTCCCCACAGGCTGAAAAGCGGCGAAGTCAGACTGGTGGACGTCTACTCCTGCCCCATCGCCTACGGCGGGAAAACCGAGCTGTTTTCCATCATATTTGACGTGACGGACCGGGAGAGATTCCGCGAGGCCATGAACCGCGAAAAAGAGCTCCTCAGCATTACGCTCCACTCCATAGGAGACGGCGTAATCACAACCGACAACGACGGGCTTGTCACATCGCTTAACAATGCGGCGGAAGAGATCACCGGCTGGCGGGAGGCGGAAGCCTGCGGCAGACCTTTTGCCGAAATTATACGTCTGAAAAACGAAGATGACGGAAAAGATGTCGAAAATCCGATAGGCCTTGTGATGAAAACGGGCAAGATTATAGGCCTTGCCAATCACACGGTGCTGGTCAGAAAGGACGGACAGCCTGTTCCCATCGCTGACAGCGCGGCGCCGATCAGAAACGAGGCCGGGGAGTCCTTCGGCGTGGTCATGGTCTTCCGGGATGTCAGCCGTGACAAGGAGCAGCGGAGACAGATCCTGTTTTTAAGCTATCACGACCCGCTGACCGGCCTGTATAACCGCCGATTTTTGGAAGAGCAGATGAAGGCGCTGGATACGGAGCAGTATCTTCCGTTTGCGATGGTCATGGGCGACGTCAACGGACTGAAGATTACAAACGACGTATTCGGACACGAAACCGGGGACAAGCTGCTGCAGAAGGTGGCGGAGACGCTGCAGGAAAGCTGCCGCAGCGGTGATATCATCGCCAGATGGGGCGGGGACGAATTTTTGATCCTGATGCCCCGCACAAAACTCAGTGAGGCAGAGAAGTTCGTAGAGCGGGTAAAGCGCGGCTTTGCCGAAAAAAGCGAGGGCACTCTGCAGCTGAGCGTATCGCTGGGCTGTTCCGTAAAAGAGAAAAACGAGGAGAGCCTGCAGAGAGCCCTGCGCGAGGCGGAAGAGTGGATGTACCACCAGAAGCTGCTGGAGGGGTCGAGCTATCGGAACACCATTATAAACACGCTTCTGGCGACGCTTTACGAAAAGAGCATGGAGACGGAGGAACACGCCGAAAGGCTGAAAGATTACTGCTACGCGGTCGGCAGGGCCATGAGACTGTCCGGCGAGGAACTAAACGAGCTGACCCTGCTCGCCATTCTGCATGACATCGGCAAGGTGGGTATCCATCAGAGCATTCTGCAGAAGCCCGGTCCCCTGACTCCGGATGAGTGGGAGGAGATGAAGCGGCATACCGAGGTCGGCTACAGGATTTCGCAGAACGCGCCGGAGCTTTCGGTTGTTTCCGACTATATTCTCTCTCATCACGAGCGCTGGGACGGGAAGGGATATCCCAGAGAGCTCAAAGGAGATCAAATCCCCCTGTTCTGCCGTATTCTCTCGGTGGCGGACGCATACGACGCCATGACCAACGACCGGGTCTACCGAAGCGCAATGTCCGCCCAACTGGCGGCGGAGGAACTCAAGCGAAACGCCGGGACACAGTTTGACCCCGCGGTTGTCGAGGTGTTTTTAAAGCTTCTCGCTGAAAAAGAGCGGAACCCGGAAAAG
>JBFWIW010000086.1:0-2628 GCA_050253535.1 Oscillospiraceae bacterium | reverse complement strand
GTTTAAATTCCGTCAGTTTATTCCATCTGGTCGTCAAGGATGAACTTCGTAACGAGGTCGCGAAGCATATTTGCCTGGGAAGAGAGCTCTTCGCTCGCGGCCGCGCTTTCCTCGGCGGTTGCGGAGTTCATCTGTACTACGCCGGAAATCTGCTCGATGCCTGCCAGTACCTGTCTGATACTCAGCGACTGCGCCTCCGCCGCAGATGAAATATCCGAAACCAGTTCTTTCACGCTGGAGGCCTTTTCGTTTACCTCTTCGAATGCGCGGTTCGCATTTCCGGTCAGCGTCACGCCCTTGCCTACCGCGGAGACCACGCTTTCAATCAGCGCGGTGGTATCTTTCGCTGATTCTGAAGACTTATGCGCCAAATTCTTGACCTCGTCGGCCACTACGGCGAAACCTTTTCCGGCTGAACCCACTCTGGCGGCCTCCACAGCCGCGTTGAGCGCGAGAATATCGGTCTGGAAGGCGATGTCGTCCATGACCTTGATGACTTTTCTGATATTTTCCGTTGTCTTTGAAATATCCGACATCGCATCCATAAGCTGATGCATCTCCGAAACGCTGTCGCTCATGACATTGCTGACCTGACTGGTAATTGAGGCGGCGGCGCCGGCATTCTTCGCGGTTTCATCGATCTGGCCGGATATCTCGCTGATGCTCGCGGAAAGCTCCTCCACCGATGCCGCCTGCTCTGTCGCGCCCTCCGCCAGGGACTGGGCGCCAGAGGATACCTGTTCGGAGGCCGACGAAACCTGGTCTGAGGCTTTCCTTATTTCCAGCAGTGTGCCGCTGAGCGTTGCCTTTATGTGCTGCATGGATTTATATATTGTGCCGTATTCACCGACATACCTGTCCCCGTTAGCCGACCTGACGCTGAAGTTATTATTTGCCATTGCGGTCAGCAAAGAGCTTATATCGTTTATGATCAAACGCAGCCCTTCGGCCATATTGCCAAAAGAGAGCGCGAGCTGACCTATCTCGTTTTCGGATTTCACGGCTATGTCCGCTTCCAGATCTCCGTTTCCTATCTTCCTGGCTGAATTGACAAGGCCCTGAATGGGTCTGAGCTCTTTCCTCAGGAAATAAGAGGTCATTGCGATGATCAGCAAAGCGGCAGATAAAGCCACGGCTATAAGCCAGATAATCAGACTGACTGACGCGGAATTAAAATCACTCTTATCTATGACTGTCTGTGACCACCATGTTTCACCGCTGAGCGCGATCGGTTCAAAGAAACTGATTTCCGTTTTGCCCTCGCTGCTCACAGTTTCAATCTGAAATGAAATGCCTTCGCCAAATTTTTCGATGATTGCGGCATACATATCCGAATCTGCGAGCTGGGTCTCTAACGAGCTGCCGATCGCGTCGGCATTTTTGCTGTCAAACATGACAGTGCCGTTTTCCGAAACGATACCCGCATGCATAGTAGGATGGTCGGCGTCCGCAGCCTGGATGGCGCTGAAGCCGTCCATGCTGATGTCAGAGATTACGGCGCCGACGACCTGATCGTTTATTTCAATAGGATAGGCGATGGACACCATGAAAATATCTCCCCACATAAACGGGTCGGTGATGACCACCCTGTTCTGTTCAACGGCATCTTTGTAATATGCCTCCTGTGTGTAATCTTCCGTATACGCGGAAACGGTTTTATTTACGGCCATCGTCTTGTCTATGTAAACCGCGAACCGCTCAATAGTATCATCAAAAGCGTAGGGTTCGAAAAATATGCCAAGCCCCTCAAGATTTTCACTGCTTTCAACGTTTCGCCATCCCGTTTCAATTGCCATGGTTTCAATCGACTTGCAGGGAATCGAAATAGTTGTGCCGTATATGGTGCTCATTCTGTTTCTTGCAGTCCCGGAGTTGGTTTCCTGATAGTTCCAGTCAATATACGATCTGAGACTGTCCGCGGCGTCCTGGGCCGTGTTCAGCATAGACTGAATCTTTATGGCGTTCTGACTTGCAACAGCGCTCAGAGTTCCGTTTGTGCCCGCGGATACTGATTTGGTTGATATGACCACTGCAACCGTAATCAACGCAGTCATGGTAAGAAGTACTAGAATTGCTTCTATTGCCGCTATTCGCGTCGACAGCTTCTTTTTCATGTAGTAACTCCTCCGTCATTTTTTTCTGATTGAATTCGCGCCCTCAAGTTCTGATTATTTACATATATCGTTTTCCCACAATATATATATTTCGTTGATAATTCATAAAAACTTTAGAAACCTCGCGATATCATGTACGCAGCTCAAGAAACATCCCAATTATCACGAAGGCAATTGACAAAGGAGATTGTATATGAACAACGTCACCGAATTAATAAAGGATGTGCCGATTCCCAGAATGGTCAGAGTCCGCCAGGCCTATGACCGCGCCTGCATCCCGGCCGGGGAGATCGCCGCCGAAATGCAAAAGCAGCTGAGCCGCCCGCGGATTGCGGACAAAATCAAACCCGGCATGCGCATTGCCATAACCTGCGGCAGCCGTGGCATCAACCACTACGCCGTTATGGTCAAAACCATGGCCGATTTTGTGAAGTCGCGCGGCGCAGAGCCGTTCATTGCGGCGGCGATGGGCAGCCACGGCGGCGCCACTGAGGACGGTCAGCGCCAGATTCTC
>JBFWIW010000085.1:0-10344 GCA_050253535.1 Oscillospiraceae bacterium | reverse complement strand
ATTTCATGATTTTTTCCTTGGGAACCCATAAATCCAGGAGAGCAGTCAAAACAAATATGACCGGCATGATCATAATCATTTCTTTTATGTAATAAAAGCTGTTCTTGACAGAGGCAATCCCCATGTTATGGTTTATAATAAACATGGCAATGTAAGCTGCCGCAATGAATATGATAAACAAGTTTTCTTTTGCTTTTCGCAGAACCTTCATAAAATCACCCCCATAACAAGCGCAATAATAATTGCAAATATAAAACTCAGCCCGTTTCTCACGGCGGTAAATTTTATGCCAAACTCACGCCTTTCAAGCGGAAATGTGACGATACCAACCATCGTAAGCGTTGTCAGAAAAGCGATGGAGGGAACTATCCCCACACCCGCGTCCACAAGCGTACCGACAAGCGGAAAAGCGATAAATGCCGGAATCAGGGTAATTGCTCCGAACGCGGCAGCAATAACAGTGGCCAAAAGTACCGACTGCTTGCCGACAAATTCGGCAATGTTCTCAGGCGGGAATACAGTCAAGATCAAGCCAATCAAAAAAATAATGGACAAGATACTGCCCAGCATCCCTTTGCCCATTCCAAACGCCATGTTAAGCGCCTGTTTTGTTTTTTTCTTATCCTTGGTAAAAGAAAATATTAGAAATATTGCGGTTCCCATCCACATTGCCAATGTTAATACATCCATATGATACCTCCTACAATCTATTTGATAGAATTATAGAGGGTATTCTTGCTTTGAAATAGACACCGATGTTTCTTTTTGCTATTATGAATAAAGGAGTGGTTTATATGACAATCGCGGAGCTGCAGAGAATACCATTGCTTTCAAAAATGGATACCATAGTTTTGGATAGATGTCTTGCGGAAAATCAAGTATTCGTCAGACATTACTCGAAAGGAGTAACAGTGCAGCATCAACATGATGCCTGTATCGCACTTGACATTGTTTTATCAGGAAATCTTGTTGCGTATTCTTTGTCGGAAAACGGTTCTGCAAATTCAATGTTCGAGTTTCGGGAAAACAGTATCATAGGAGCCAATTTGCTTTTTGGAGATAACAACACCTATCCGTTGAACATTTACAGTGTAACCTCTTGTGATTTGCTTCATTTGTCGCGAAACGCAGTTATGGAATTCCTCCACGACTATCACTTTGTCATGCAGTATATAAAATCCTTGTCGATAAATTCTCAAGGTATGAATCGAAAAATCACAATGCTGACACAAAAAACGCTGCGCGAAAACATAATGGACTATCTCAAGCAACAGTCCATTATGCAAGGCTCTTCTGAAATTGTTCTCCCATTCAGTAAGAAAGAGCTGGCCGACTACCTGGGCGTTCAAAGACCATCACTTTTCAGGGAATTGAAAAAGCTTAAGGAGGAAGGAGTTTTTGAGATCGATAACCGCACTATTCGCCTATAACAGCTCAAACTGATTTTTGTGAAAATTAAGAATGCTGTCATCCCTGAGTTTCGATAGCTCTGCCGACATAGCGCTGCGTTCGACGGAAAGATAATCCGCAAGCTCTTGGCGATTGAATGAGATGCAAAAACGGCTGCTTCCTGCTTTTTTTGCTTCGACCGAAAGATAAGCCAGAAGTTTTTCACGGGTAGTGCGCTTCGAGGTGAATTCGTTTTTTTGCGTCAGCAATATATTCTTCATAGATACAATATTCAGCATATTCTGAATGAGCCTGCCGTGAAAGCCGCACGCTTTGGCGCACGGAACAGCAAGCCTGTGGCAGTCTATAAACATAAGCTCGCTTTCGGCCGTTGCAATCACGCTGACCGGAAGCGTTTTTATTTCCGCACAGGCAAAGGATTCTCCAAACAAATTACCTGTTACTATATTGGCAAGAATACTTCTGTTCCCGTAATAGTCGTCCTGAACGATCTGAACCTGCCCCGACAAAACGATGCCGAAGCGTTCAATGGTTTCACCGCTGAAAAAGACAGTCTGACCTTTTTCATAATGAGCCGCTTTTGCGGACAAGCATGACAGGAGCGGCTGCAAATCAAATTCTTCAATGCCTCTGAACAAATCAACTGCTTTCAGTACATCCAAATATTTCTCCATAAAATCCTCTTTCGTTGGAAATCCAACAGACTTATTATCTTAAGAATAGTAAACTTAAGACATAAAGTCAATAATAACGTAAAACAACACACTCGAAGAAAGAGGTGAACGAAATATGATCAGTAGAATAATCAAAATTAACGAAGAGAAGTGCAACGGCTGCGGACTGTGTGCGGAAATGCTACTGGAATATTATGAAATGGATAATAACAAAGCCGTAGTCATGAAAGCCCCGAAAGGAAAGGAATCGCTGTAGGCAATTCAAGAATCTATCAAGAAATGCCCGTCCAAAGCGATTATCATAATTAAGGGGGATAGACTATCATGAAATACATAGCCAACGCCATTCGTATACTGTTTCTCGCACTATTTATATTTCTGCTTGCAAACGGGAAAGTAGTATTGTGGCTTGCCTTGTTTGCGATAAGTCTGATTGCCG
The DNA here is from genome assembly GCA_050253535.1 of Oscillospiraceae bacterium. GTDB lineage: Bacteria > Bacillota > Clostridia > Oscillospirales > Oscillospiraceae > JBFWIW01. The sequence continues at coordinate 7,821 of JBFWIW010000085.1, read as the reverse complement.
CTTTGATTTTCGGCAGGGTCTACTGCGGGTATGTCTGCCCCATGAATACCCTGATGCTTCCCGCCGCGTGGCTGTCCAAAAAGTTAAAGCTTCAAACAGCAGATGCGCCCAAGTGGCTGAAAAACGGTTATTTTACGTGGATAACCTTGGGTATCAGTGTAGCGGTTATGCTTCTGTCAAAAAGACTGCTGCACATTGACTTGCCGATTCTGCCGTTCTGGCTGGTTATGTCGATACTTATTACGCTCAGATACAAACCGGCAGTATTCCACAACCTCATCTGTCCGTTCGGCGCTCTTCAAAGAACCTTCGGCAGATTCGCAAGGCTTTCGGAAAAGGTTGATAAAGGTGCCTGTGTCGGCTGTAAACTCTGCGAAAAAGCCTGTCCCTCCAATGCAATTGCTGTTTCTTCGGAAGATAAAAAGGCCGTGATAAACACTGCATTGTGCCATCAATGCACAAATTGCCGACAGGTTTGTCCCAAGAGTGCTATTCACTACAGCAAATAAAGCATCATATAGCTTGGTTGTTGTAATTGCAGCATACTGAGTATGGCGCTGTATGATATAATAGTGTAGTAAACTTCACTTGCAAGACAACATGTGATAAAACATAGGAGGTATGCAATTATGATTGAACAGATTTTTAAACTGTCTGTTGGTGATGAAAAGGCTGTCGAAAAAGTTATATTTGACGAGAACATTCATTATCTGCATATGGTATTTAACAAAGACGAGGGTTTACCGGAGCACTTTTCAAATTCGAATGTGTATATGACCGTCATTCGCGGAAAGCTCTCCATAGGCCTCAATGAACAGGAAGTCCATGAATATGAGGCCGGAACTCTTCTGAAAATCCCGTTTCAAACAAAAATGAATGTTAAAAACCTGTATGATGAAACATTGGAGCTGATCGTGGTAAAAGCACCTGCTCCGAAAGGCTGAGAAAACAAAGGAGGCAAGCGGATGAAAAAATATCGGTGTATTCCCTGCGGATATATCTATGATCCCGCAGTTGGCGACCCTGACGGCGGTATTGCCCCCGGCACGGCATTTGAAGATATCCCCGATGACTGGCAGTGCCCAATCTGCTTTGTTGGCAAGGAAGATTTTGAACTTGTAGAAGAATAAGGGAGGAAAACAAATGAGTATGTTTTGTTATCAATGTCAGGAGACAGCGAAAAACACAGGCTGTACAGTTAAGGGTGTTTGTGGAAAGAACGAGGAAATCGCAAAGCTGCAAGACCTTCTGATTTACACACTTAAAGGGATCTCAGATATTGTTGTAAAGGGAAAGGTTGATATCAGTAATCTCGATAAAGCTAATTATGATGTTCTAAGCAGCCTGTTTATGACCATCACCAACGCAAATTTTGACGATGATTCGATTGAAAAGCAAATTATGAAAATGATTGCTATTCGGGACGAACTCAGAAAGTCTGTTACCGCTGGGAATTTACACGACGCTGCATCCTTCACCGTGGATTCCAGAGAGTCTATGCTTGAAAAAGCTGCCGCTGTTGGTGTGCTTGCAACCGTAAACGAAGACGTGCGTTCTCTCCGGGAGATGATCACATATGGTCTTAAGGGCATGGCGGCTTATGCCGAGCATGCAAAGAACATCGGGAAGGAAAATCTGGATATAAACGCCTTTATATATGAAGCGCTGGCGGCAACTCTGGATGATTCCCTTACTGCCGATGATCTGGTTGCGCTGACGCTGAAAACCGGCGAATACGGCGTTATGGTCATGGCGCTTCTGGACGAGGCCAACACATCCCGATTCGGTAATCCCGAAATCACCGAGGTCAATATTGGTGTCAGAAAGAATCCGGCGATTCTGATTTCCGGCCACGACCTTATCGATCTGGAACAATTGTTGGATCAGACAAAGGGCACCGGTGTGGATGTGTACACACATAGCGAAATGCTCCCCGCTCATTATTATCCTGCTTTCAAAAAATATGATAATTTCGCGGGCAACTACGGCAACGCCTGGTGGAAGCAGCTTGACGAATTTGTTTCCTTCCATGGTCCCATCCTGTTTACCACCAACTGCATCGTTCCGCCCAGAAGCGAGGAGGTCAGAGGCAGAATCTTTACCACCGGTTCCACCGGCTATCCCGGCTGTAAGCATATTGTAGCTAATGAAAACGGTAAAAAAGATTTTTCCGAAATAATTGCGCTTGCCAAGACTCTTCCCTCGCCTGATAAAATCGAAACCGGCAGTATTGTCGGCGGCTTTGCGCATAATCAGGTAATTGCCCTGGCCGACAAGGTTGTCGATGCCGTCAAATCCGGAGCGATCAAGAAGTTCTTCGTTATGGCCGGCTGTGACGGACGAATGAAGTCCAGAGAATATTACACTGAGTTTGCAGAAAAGCTGCCGAAGGACACCGTTATTCTGACAGCAGGCTGTGCGAAGTATCGCTATAACAAGCTGAAGCTGGGCGATATCGGCGGTATTCCGAGGGTTCTGGACGCCGGGCAGTGCAACGACTCCTATTCTCTGGCGGTCATTGCCCTTAAGCTCAAAGAGGTGTTCGGACTCGACGATATCAACAAGCTGCCGATTGCCTTCAATATTGCCTGGTACGAACAAAAGGCCGTCATCGTTCTCTTGGCTCTGCTGTACCTGGGCGTGAAGAACATCCACCTCGGACCCACGCTGCCGGGTTTCCTGTCACCCAATGTGGCCAAGGTGTTGGTTGAGAAATTCGGTATTGCGGGTGTCGGAACAGTGGACGATGACATCAAACTGTTCATGAATGCCTGATAAAGAAAGGAATATCGGCATATGAAAGCGACGATCGACAGAGAAGGCTGTATTTCCTGCGGGCTATGCGCGTCAACCTGTCCGGAGGTATTCCGGATGGCTGATGACGGGCGCGCGGAGGTTTGCGCGGACCCTGTTCCTGAATCTGCGGAAGACGCAGTAGCAGAAGCGCGGGATAACTGTCCCGTCTCTGTTATCACGGTAGAATAACCATAAATCAGCGCCCTTCTGAAAGGTTTTGGCAGTTCAGGAGGGCGCTTCATCATTTTTTCATTATTTAACATCGCACTGATTATGGTATAATTATTAGCATCAAATTAATGTTGGGAGGCTGCAAAATGAAAATCGGGGTTATTATCGAAACCAAGGAATTTGAGAAGTCCTGGAACGCGATGCGTTTTGCCGTTACAGCCAGAAAGAACGGGCATGAAGTAAAGGTTTTTCTGATGGGGGAAGCTGTTGAAATTGAGAGCCTTCACCACGAAAAATTTGACGTGGCTGCTCAGGTTGAGGCGTTTCATGAGGCAGGCGGAGAAATTCTCGCTTGCGGCACTTGCCTCAAATCAAGGAATATGGACGGCAGCGAAGTCTGCCCACTTTCAACAATGATTGATTGCCTGAAGATGGTGGAATGGGCGGATAAAACGGTAACCTTCTAAAGAGAGGCAGGGGGTGCAAAATGGACCATGTCGGACAGGTAATCAACGCTATGATTGCCTATTACACCGGGGATGTTCGGCGAATCAACCATTTTCTGAAGGTATACGGTTTTGCCAAGGCAATTGGAGAGATGGAAGGCTTAGAAAAAAGCACACAGGAGATTCTTGAAATCGCGGCGCTTACTCATGACATTGGGATTAAATACAGCGAGAAAAAGTACAACAGATCTGTTGGAAACTATCAGCAGATTGAAGGCCCGCCTGAAGCAAAAACGCTTCTGGAGGGGTTAGACATCGAATCGGGTGTTATTGATCGTGTATGCTGGCTTATCGCACATCATCACACCTACACGGACATTAAGGGGAGCGATTATCAGATACTGGTTGAGGCGGACTTTCTTGTTAATTTTTATGAGGATGATATGTCGATTGACTCCGTTCAAGTGCCGGGGGTAAAATGTTTAAAACATTGAGTGGGAAAGCTATTCTAAACGCAATATATGCCTAAAGAAAAATTGATCAATAATTAGTATGAATACGAAAAAAGCGGTCTTGGCAGCATTTACTGCCAGGCCGCTTTTAATCTATTATCTGGAGGTTTTATAATGACAACGGATGAAAAAAAGCTTGATTCTCAACAAGTAGCTCCGCCCTTACCTGACAACATCGGAATAACTCAATCCTCGGGATTAGACCGCTTATCTGGATGTCCGGATAAGCGGTCCGCCCCGGTTAATGTGTAGCAGATATCAGTCTGATAACCGAAGCCGTTGCCGCCGTTTTGCGCCTCGCGGTCGATGATGTTGCCCGCTATGCAGAAGCTGTCGGCATCGTCAGCTAATAAAGGCACGTTGTTTCCGCCTGTACCATAACGGGCGGACATCGTGGGAGCTACCTCGTGCGGCCCTGTGTAACGAGAGTCAATATCGTGGTTTTCAAACAGCACCGGCTGATTATTCCCGGACATGCCCGCCGCCGACGTAATTGTTGGACATAGATCTTCACAAATTTCCGCGCCGCCTTGCTGGCTGCCCATGACGAGTGGCGGGTGCCCGTCCATCTGAGCGCGAAGCGTCGCCGTTATATTTTCCGTTACGTCCATACGCTTGCCGCCCTGGTCGTTGAGGCACAGGATACTCGGCGCCATATTCGTGCCGCTTTCACCGGCCCTCAGTGTCGGTGCTATTTCCTCATCATATCCGATGCCTCCCGCAGACGGCGAGGCTCCGGCGCAAAAGCCGGCGGAAAATACAAGCCCTGCCGGATTTCTGCCCCCGCCGCCGTCCGCTCCGGTTAATGTGGGCGCCGTGCCGTCAGGCAAAAAGATTCGCTCCTGCTGAGTGTCCCAGGGAGTCAAACAGCCAGGCTGGGCAACGAGCGGATGATGGCTTCCCATATTTTCGCTTAATGCGCCTGTCGCGTCCTCCGTTACGCCCGCTGGCTGACTGCCCTGATCGTTTAGGCAGAAAGTTGGTCCGGCTACAAAGGTCTGCCGCTTCATGCCGGGCCGGGCTTGCAGCGCTCCCGCGATGTCGTGTAAATCGCGCACCTCGTCACGCTGGTTTGCGGTAAACGCCGCCATTTCAAATGAGCCATTTATTTTTCTTTTAACTCCGGTAACTCCGGCCTGGAGTATCAGAGCCGCTTCAAGCCGCGGCGGTAGCTCCTTTTTACGGATCTTCGCCCTCCGCAGTATTCCCAGGCAGGCTGTCCTGCTTAAATAGTATTTCCGGGGCACGTTCTCCTGCAAAATCCGCGACAAGGTAAATACGTTTTCTTCTTTGAGGGGTGCGGGGCCAGTATTGAGCGTCCATAACTCGCCAAGATAAGCTGAACTCTCTTCCCAATATGATAGTCCCAGAAGGTTTCCAGCCCCCGGAGTCAGGTCGAGGAATATATGCGGCGCTGTCCTTAATTCTGACGATTTCTTCGAGCACCGCCCGGAAGTCCTCGCCCCCAGAGGAGGAGAAGGCTCCGGGGACGTTTTCCCAAACGAGGAATCGAGGTCGAACAAGGTGAGCTGATCGCCCTCTGTCGATATCCGCATTTCTCATCTCCTTTGTAATTCGCACCTGATGCATAAACAGGCCGGAGCGCTCGCCTGATAAACCAAGGCGGTGTCCTGAAGCCACAGAAAGATCCTGGCACGGTGAGCCGCCGCAGATAATATCCACGGGAGGCAGCGTAGCTCCGTTCAGCTTCGTTATATCCCCGACATGCAGCATTTTGGGGAACCGGATTTTTGTGACCTCGATAGGAAAGGCTTCTACTTCACTTGCCCAAACCGGAGTGATTCCGCTGTGAACGGCTGCCAGAGGGAAGCCTCCGATCCCGTCGAACAGGCTTCCCATCGTCAACATCAGATCATCTCCAATGACATATCGGAAGCTTCGTTTGCCGTAAATTCTCCGTTTATTACTTTGATGCCCTGTATAAAAACGCCGAGCCGCGCGGCCTCTTCTATTTCCAGCCGCATACCGTTTGATATGTGTTTTCCGAAGTACCACAGCTCGTCGCATCGTTCCAAAACGGCTAGGCCCATGTCCAGCCCAGCTTTCCGCTCCCGTGGGTTCATGTCATCAAGCAAGGCCGGATACAGCAAATGGGGCGCAAAAAAAGCGTGCCCCTGTTCCATCACATGGCGGCTCGCTCGCTTGGCAAGCTCCGTATTCGTTTTAACATCCCCGGCGTATGGGGACGCCACATATATCAGCTTCATAGGTATCCTTCCCTCCGTTATTTTGCCACCGCCTGAACCACGGTTCGCGTCGTGTTGACAGCGGCCTGCGCCGTATATACGGCGCTCATCAGGTTCGCTTTCGTGGACGTATCCATCCCAAACGCGCCCGCGACTCTCGGCACCTCTCCAGCGGCAAGCATGAGCCCAAGCCCTAAAAGCGCGTGGTCGGGGATTACCATCAGCCCCGCCGTGAGGATTGTCGCCTGCAAAAATGTCGTCAGACACAGCCCGACAATCTGCTTGCACCACTGCGTGAAGCCGTCCATGTAGCCGCGTGGCACGCTGAACATATACAGGCTGCCCACCGCTATCTGAATAAGTAAAATGCCGCCGCGCTTAAGGTTTGCGAAAAACACCTTTATGACGGCGTAGCCCATCATGATGAGCAGAAAAAGCAGCATCAACGGATTCGCGATTGAGCCCAGGCCGCCGAAGGCGCCCTCGCTCGCGGTCGTTCCCATTCCCGACAAGGTATTGGCGGCCAAGTCGCCGATGCCGGTTCCGTAGCCGGTTATGCCAGATGTAAGGCTCGATTGCAGATTGACGGAAAGCTTGAAGAGCTCCACGGGCACGACGGTGAAAAGACTGACCGCCATAAAGCCCTTGATAGCGTTCAGAGCTGTATCCTTAATGCTCCCGTGCCCACGCTGATATTCGATGCCGGTTTCAAAGACCGATACCACGAGCCCGGTCACATACAACGCCCATGCCAGATAGGAGAAAAATAGGACGATGGATTGCACCCAGCTCATGTCGAAAAGCTCGACGCCCATATTACCCATCTGCGCAAAAAAATCGCCGAGAAAGCCGACGATCTGTCCGTATGCCCAATCTATGACCTGCTCCATGACGTCGCCGATTAAAAAGTCCCATATAAACAAGTGCTGTGTTCACCCCTTTTTATTTCGATTTTGCGCATGTCAGCATTGCTTCATCGATATGCCCTGCGTTTGCGTCGGTTCGCAAAAAACTTCAATATAATCGTTAAATGCGTCCGAGAGTATTTCGTAGTCTCTTGGAGTCGGCTCGTATGCGTACCACTCCGTTTTTCCGTTATATGTCCAGGCATAGGGTAAATTATCGTGCGAGACCTTTGGCGTTGTCTTCCTGCCGAGTACATCGGCAAAGCGAAGCGTGAGCGAGTCTACCGGGCCGTCGTTGCGATTTATTACCGTTGCCTTGATACCCTCGTAATGATCGGCGGTCCCCATTGTCACAAATTCCGCTTTAAGCCGGAGATTTTTTCCGATGCTTGTGTAATATGCTCGCCCGACGACCTTAACGTCTGCGGTATAATAATTGCTATCGAGAATATTTCGTAGTTCTTTTTCAAAAAAATTCATAACGCTGCTCCTTACATCCCGAGAATACTCCAAATATATAGCGGCGCCGTCAGCGTAAACACAAGGCAGGCAAACAAGATCGCCGGCGCCGTCCACTCGAACTGGCCCTGCTTGCGGTAATCAAAATACGCCGTGCCTATTTTTGCGAAGAAAAATACAGCAAGAATGAGGTCTATCGCGGGGAATACCACGTTGTTCACTACGGTCTTGATCTGCACGGAAGCGTCGCTCCATGTGCCCTCGATAGCGCCGGCAACGTCGCCGGTTCCGGCCGCGAGAGCGTTTGTTCCGAGCAGTGCGGTTA
>JBFWIW010000084.1:0-10413 GCA_050253535.1 Oscillospiraceae bacterium | reverse complement strand
TCTAGATATGGCCTAATCCCTTCTTCGGCAATCTCTCTGCTGAATATCGCTACCTTATTGTGGGGCAAGTACAATTTGCGTCCGCTTTGGTGCGTAAAGTCACGAAAAACTTTAAATATGGTCTCACCTTCACTTTCTATATTCCAATAAGCTTTTGCTTCACCACCATCACCTCCATCTTTACTGTTACTCTTAATTTTGCTGGCTAAGGCTATTTGAGCCGTCACCTTTATGTTCTCGGTTGACCCTTTGTCTATACCTATCCCCATTACAATGGCGTAGTCTCTAAGTTCGTGATAGCTCCAACAGCCGCTGATTGTTGACATCATTAGGATTGAAGCTAAGATAACAATAAATTTCTTCATATATCTGCCCTGCGCTTTACTGTTGGTTTTCTTTTGGAGGGCTGGGTTTCAATCCGTCTGCCTGTCTCTTTACATCAACAGTCCTTAAATCCCTCGGTCTTTCATGCATAGCCCATAAAGGCGATCTTACAAATACATCTTTTAAATCACTTGGGACCAGTGGCGCGAGCGGTGACAGGTAAGGCGTGCCAAAGGAACGCAAAGAGGCCAGATAGATCATTGCTCCGATCAGACCTATAATAATGCCAAATCCGCCCATGAGTCCGCCGAGAATGAAGAGAATATATCGGAGTATTATCGCGGAATCGGTTTGTGCGGTTACGACAAAGCTGCTGACGGCAGTGATAGCTATAACAATAACCGTAAAATCAGAGACAATTCCCGCGGCGACAGCAGCTTGTCCTATAACGAGTGCGCCTACTATACTGATTGCCTGGCCGACAGGACGAGGCATTCTGACGCCCGCTTCTCTCAGAATCTCAAAGACGACCAACATAACCGACATCTCTAAAAAAGTTGGAAACGGGAGGCCCTCTTCCGATGCGGCCAGAGTGAATAATAACGGGGTGGGAATCATCTCCTGATGGTAAGTCAGAAGTACCATATAAATTGCCGGGGCAAGTACGGTTATTAAATACGACAGAAATCTGAGTGTTCTGATAATGCTGGCAAATATATATCGGGAATAATAATCCTCTGCCGATTGGAAACTTTCGACAAAAAGCATCGGCACAGTAAGAACAAAGGGCGTTCCGTCAACTAGTATCGCAGCCCTGCCCTCCAGTATTTTTGCGGCGATTACATCGGGTTTCTCGCTGTTGGCAACCGTCGGAAAAATCGAATAAGGGGCGTCTTCGATATACTGTTCGATATAACCGGATTCCAGGATCGCGTCCGTTTTTATTCTGCTCAGCCTGAGCCGCAGCTCATCGATAATTTTGGGATTAATGACACCTTTTAGGTATGCAATGCAGACATCAGTTTTGGTCTTGCTGCCGATTTTCATTGTTTCAAATATCAAATCGGGATTTCTAATTTTGCGGCGCAAAAGGGACGTGTTGACACGCAGAGTCTCGGTAAAGCCTTCGCGCGGTCCACGGACGACGTTTTCTGTCTGAGGCTCCTCGACCCCACGGGTCTCCCATGCCTTCGCGTTTATAACCAGAGCTTCCGTTAATCCGTCGATCAGCAGTATTACATCTCCGGTCATACAGTATTCAATGAGCTTACTGATTGAAGAAACCTTTATACTGTCACCTACGGTAAGAAGAGTCGATTTGATACATTCAAGGTCCGTTTTGTAATCTTCTTCCGAAAAGAAAAGACGGCTGTCATACATCAAAGGCTTAATTATACTTTGGTTGACCGTCGTTTTTTCCACGAGACCATCTATAAAAATAAGCGCCGCATGAATCTGGGTTTTTTGCCCAAATACAAATTCGCATATAACGATATCGCTGCTGTTATTGAGTATTTTTTTTATAACAGCGACATTTTCCTTTAAATCATGCGAGATAGATGATTCAGGTCTGCTGCCGGGCGCGTTTTTTTCCGCATTATTTTCTTTTGCAATTTTTAATTGCAAAAGAACTTTCCTTATATAACTGAACAAACACATCACCCCTTATTCTAATATTTCCAATAAATCTTAAATAAGTATTGTTATATTTTGCAACTGTACAAAGCTCTAATATAAAATAGCCGGAGCATCGCATATTAGCGATGCTCCGGCTATTTTTCGGTGAGCAAAGCGCTCACAATTATTGCGATTTTTCCCATGACATGAAAATCCCATCAATATTTTTTACTGTCAGAGCCGCTTTAATACGTGGATACAGCCCAAGAGCAGTCTGCTGCATGTACTCCCTCTCATCGTAACTGCTGATTTCCAGTTCATCTGACAATTTTTCCGCCGCTCTGCTCAGAAGCGCATGAACTTCTTTTCCGGTCAGACAAACGAGCAGCGCAAGTATCTTTGACTTTTCCGACTCTGTTATATTAAGACGGCTGGCTTCCTTATGGATCAGTATGAGCCCTGCGGCGTTTGTCAGCACAGGTTCATACAGATTTATGAGAAGGCCCTTATAATCCGGGCAATAGACTTTTAAAAGCCCGATCACATCCTCTTTTTTAAAATGCCTTATGAAATTGTTCTCAATAAGCAGGCGCCGCAGGTACTCGGTTATATATTCGATACCGCAGAGCGTCTCTGGAACAGGGAGGCAGAGCTGGTAGTCTATATCGCAGGGAATCTGATGGGCGCAAAAGCGGCAGTCATACCTCTTGAAGAAACTACCGATTCCTTTAAGTGTATCAAAGAGAGAAATGTTTCCGACATCGGGCATACTCAGACAGGCCGCCTTATATAACTCTTTGCCCTTCCCGATTTTCTGCTCAGCAATAACGATCGCCTGCGCCAATACTTCCTCAACATCCGCGGCAACAAGATACTTTGCTGGCTTTGCGCTCTCTTTTAAATAGAGACGGATAAGGAACCATATCGAAGACAATATCTCCTGTGCCGTCTCCGTCCGCACAGAACTGCTGTCCCCCAACGTGTAGAGGCCCGTCCATCTTGAAAGCAGCCGCCATAGTTTCAACTGTATAACAGACTGCTCCTCTTGGCTTAAATCGCTCCCAAAGAGCCCCTCATCTGCAAAAGAGGTTAAGCTGTACTCATCCATTCTCTGCCTCAAAACGGGTGGCCGTAGATATCCGTATCATCGGCCTCATACCCATATCGCGTGTTTCTGCACAGATCTTCCAACGAAGTGCCGGCCAAATAGTCCAGCGAGCCCTGCGCTTTCCCGTTAAAATTACGTTTCATAAACTCAATAAGCTCGTCATCCGGAATCAGATCGTTAGACTCGTTTTTGAAATAATAGAACGAATCCTGCAGCTCAATAATCGTGTCTTCATAGTTTTCGCGCGAGATATAAGGGGAATCGCAGAAAGCACAGACCAGCTTTTTTAAGATACCCTCGCCGAATTCAATTCTGCCGGTATCCTTTAACGCGCCGAAACGCCGCTCCACCAGACTTTGTATCTGCTCCTCAGACAAGTACAGCCCGAATTGCGCCGTCAGGTCGTTTAATTCGCGAAGTTCCTGCCTGGCTTCCAGCATCTGCATTTTAACGGGCTCCAAAAAAAATGTATCAGCCATATTATACCTTTCCTGCGCTGACGCGCAGCACATCAATTTCGATTGCCGCACTGGCGGCGAAAAATTGATCATTCCATCATTTAGTGTGATATTCATACCAACATTTCACGCTTATAGCATAACCACATTACAGGAGATGTACAAGACTTGTAATTTATCCCGTTTTGTGGTAATATAATATCGTAAAAAAACAAAAAAATAGTACCCAGCCGGCAAAATTTGAGTTCCCCAAAAGTTAGACTAATATTTAATAAAGCAGCCGTCAGGGTTTGCTGTCTGTGCAGAGCGGACGGCAAACCTTTTAGTTTTGCCTTAATGCGGCGTTATTGCAGTTATCTAGATAGTAACCGATATATTGAAGATCTGAATGCGGACAGTAATATTCAAACGACCTTTATGCCTTTAAGCGCTGGAATATTGCCCCACGCGCAATGCAAGGGCGTCGTATCCGACCGCTGTGAAATCAATCACCGGATCAAGGCAGACAACAAACTGTTGCGCGAACTTAAAGCACAGGTAGTAAAGCTCCTGGCTACTGTGAAGAATACCATCCCCGTTATAGCCGAGGCTATGGAGACCGTGCGGCAGAATATGCTGATCTTCCGCTACCAGCTACTGCACACGCAATCATCAAAACGAAAAATCTCAAATACTTTTAACGTCATATTACCGGATTTCCGCAAGTATACGGAAATCGTGAATCATCTAAAAGATAAAAAGAACGCCGTGATCAGCTTGCCGGGAAAAAAGCTATGCCCGTTCTTCGTGTGGCAAAGCAAATTGAGCTGTCCCGCCAAATTGCAGCGCTGACTGAGGAGATAGAGGAACTGCGCAGCGAAAAAAATATGCTGCTGGGCTTATTTGATAATTTAAAAGAGGCGATATGGCTGCCAAATACAAAGTGAATGCGGAAATCTTTATATATGTGTGTTACAATAAAGATAAAAATTTTCCAGATAACCGATTAAGGACTTTTCCGAATACTGATCTGCCCGATTGGGGAGCTGCTTATATGAGAAAATCACAGTGCATTTTGCTTATCTTAATCATTCTTTTCGGTCTTGGGCTGTCCGGCTGCGCTGAGAGCGCGGGGAACGACACCTCCGCCGGGGCCTCGCGTGGAACGCTGGACCTGACAAAATGGGATTTTGGAAATGACGGAATGATCTCGCTTGACGGTCAGTGGGAATTTTACTGGGACAAGTTTTTGTTTTATGATGATTTAATGACCGCAACACCGGATCTGTACGCGGAAATCCCAAGTTCATGGACGAAGTACACTTTAAACGGAATAAAACTTCCATCAGAAGGCTATGCCACATACCGGCTTCATGTGATATCAGACCTTCCGGAAGGTACGCAATTAGGCCTTTACATCGGCAACTTTTCCAGCGCCTATAATTTATATGTTGATGGAGATTTAATCGAGTCGACAGGGCATGTCGCGGACAATGCCGCAGATGAGATAGGAGAGTTCCGCTCTCAGGACGTTTACTTCAGTCTGCCTGCATCCGAATTTGATATTGTCATTCAGACGTCGAACTATCATTACGGACTAAGCGGGTTCTGGTCCGCCGCATTTTTGGGAAACAGCGCGGATATCTCGGGCCTTTATGATTCGAACGTCATTAAAACGGCGCTGCTTTACGGCGCGCTTCTTATCATTGCAGCCTTTTATCTGGCCATGTCATTCCTGCACAGAGGTCAAAAATACACTTTTTATTTTTTCCTCCTGTGCATATTCAGCTTGTTCTTTGCCGACGGCCTGGAATTCAACCTGCTCCCGAGACTGCTCCCCTGGCTGAACATTGACAGAGTGATTTTCCTGTGCTATTCGTCATACATATGGGGCGCTTTCTTTTTGGCTGCGTTTTTTCACAGCCTTTTTGAATCAAGGGTATCACATATCGTCTGCAGAATCATTTTAATAACTTCAATATGCTGGCAGCTGTTCTTTATCATTACTTCTCCCCTCTTCTTCAGCAAAGTCATCAATTCCGGCGCATTTCCGGTCGGCCTGTTGAATTTTAATTTCTTTGCGGTACTCTTATGCAGTATTGTTATTACTGCGGCCGGACTCAAAAATAATAAAACGGACGGACTATTAAATCTGCTGTGCATATTCATATTTCTGGCCACGTTCCTGTATGATTCCATGTTTTATGCGAATAAATTTGACAGCGCATTAGGCGCTACTTTTTACATTGCCATTTATATGGTACTTCTCATACAGATGTTTATACAGGCAAAGCGGATCAAAGAGTACCACGAGGCCAAGACGAACGCGGAGCTGAAGTTCCTGCAGGCACAGATCAAGCCGCATTTCCTGTACAATTCCATGAACACATTTATTTCCACCTCGCGCTATGATCCGGATAAAGCGAGGGAGCTGATGGCCGATTTCAGCGAATACCTCAGGAAAAGTTTTGATTTCAAGGGAACGGGTCAGCTTGTTCCGCTGAAGGACGAGATCAGGCTGACGCAGGCATATCTGAATATCGAGCAGGCGCGGTTCGAAGAGCGGATCAAAGTCAGCTTTGGGCAGCCGGAAAATCAGGAAATCATGGTTCCGTCCTGTATGCTGCAGCCGGTTGTGGAGAACGCGGTCATCCACGGCATACTGCCGAAGCCGGAGGGCGGCAGGATCGATATCCGGGTCGAGAACCGGGGCGGCTCGCTGAGGTTTTCTGTTAAGGACGACGGCGTCGGCATCAGCACTCCGGAGCTTTCCCATATCACCGAGAATGAAACAAGCGGCGTCGGGCTTGCGAACATTTCCCAGAGGCTGCGTGTGCTTTATGGGAAAAAGCTGAATATACAAAGCGAGGTTGGGAAAGGGACGGAGGTCTCGTGGGAAATCCCTCTGAAAGCAAGAAAACGGAGGAAATCAAATTGATTAGTATAATATTGATTGACGACGAGAGGCCGGCGCTGAGGGAACTTGAATATTTGCTGCGCGGCACGGGCGATATCGAGGTGGCGGGAATGTATGTGGACCCGCTGAAAGGCATCGCGGCAGTCGGAAAAACAAAACCTCAGGCGGTGTTTCTGGATATCAATATGCCTCAGCTTTCGGGCCTGGACGCGGCCTCGATGATCCTCGACAGGTGTCCCGGAACGAACATAGTATTCGTGACTGCATACGATCAATACGCCGTCGAGGCGTTTGAACTGTACGCGCTCGACTACATTTTAAAGCCCGTCGCAAAGGTACGCCTTGAAAAGACGCTCAAACGGCTGCGGGAAAAAACCGAACGCGGAAATCCTCCGGAAAGATGTCTGGCAATCAAATGCTTTGGCAGGTTCCAAATCGGATGGGACGGCGGCGAGCCGATAAAATGGCGCTCGGGAAAAACAGAGGAGCTATTTGCCTTCCTGCTCCATAACAGAGGAAAAAGCGTGTCAAGGGACGAGATCGTTGAGGCGGTATGGCCGGATGCGGAGCCGGAGCGCGCGGCCCATCAACTCCACAGCGCCGTGTACTACATACGCAAAACGCTGGAAAACTACGGGATAAAGCGGGAGCAGGTTTGTATAAGCGGTTGTTACCGGCTGGAACTCGGCGACGCGGATGTGGATGTCGAGCGTTTCCGGGAGCTGCGCGAAAAGATAAAAGAAGGCCGGGGGATTTTGGACGCCGACATGCCGCCGTATGCGGGACAATACTTTGAGGGAAGCGGCTGGCTTTGGGCCGAGGCCGAGCGGGAAAGGCTGTCGCTGGATTTCGCCCAGGCAGCGCTGACCCTTTCAAAAGCATTGACAGAAAGCGGCGATTTCGAGTCTGCGGAGAAACTTCTTTTAAATGCGTTTGAAAAAAGTCCCTATGAGGAATCCATAACGGCACTGCTTCTCGAGCTCTACGGCCGCATGGGCGCCAAATCAAAAGCGGCTAAGCATTACCGCGAATACAGCCGGATATTGACAGGCGAGCTGGGCATTGAACCGGGCGAAAGAATAAATAAAATCCATGAGGAAATGCAGAAAAGCGTTTTCAAAAAATAAAAGATCATAGACAACGACAAATTACGACTGCGTCCGTGTACCTGCCGAAAGGCGGGCGCACGGACTTTTTTTATACCCTGCCGAAAATAATTTTGAAATATTATATTTTACTGTCGAAAAAAGGCTGTTTTGGGAGAATTTTGGGAGAATGCCCGAGTACAATTAAAGCATATAACCAAATTAAGCTATTTTTATGAGGGAAGGGGGCGTATGCCATGCGGATACTGCTGCTGGACGATGGGGTATCCGGCACGGAAAAGCTGCTCGAGTGGTTCTCGGAGTGCGGCGATATCGAGATGGTGTCCGTAATCAAGACCAGGGAGCTGTTCTTAGAAAAAGCGGCGACGGAAAGGCCGGACGCGGTGTTCATCCACGCCGGGAGAGCGGGTTTTCCGGGATTCAAAACCGGCGAGGCGCTGAGAGCCGCGGGCAGCCGCGTGCCAATTGTCTTTCTGTCAGACGAGAAAAAATCTGCTCTCGACGCCTTCGAGACCGGGGCAGACGGCTTTCTGCTCTGCCCGGTGGAAAAGGAAAAAGTCATAAAATGTGTCGGAAACCTGAAAAAATGCGCCCGTCCTCCGACGAAAGCGGATAAAACAAAGCACCCGACGACAGATAAAACATAAGAAAATGATAGAAAAGGGGAAGATAAAATGAAAAGCAGTATTCGCAAAAGACTCATGCCGGTCCTCCTGACTCTGGCGCTGGTGCTGAGCCTCATGCCTGCGTTGACGCTTCCGGCAAAGGCCGCTTCCGGCAACTGGACGGATGAAAACAACTACGCGGAAGCGTACGCCGCGGAGGACGCTTCAGCGAAGACCATCACGATAAGCAGCGAGGCGCAGCTCGCGCGCCTGGCGTACATGGTCAATTCAGGCACAGCATATTCCGATTATACGGTGACGCTCACAGATGATATCGACCTCGGGGATCATTACTGGGTCCCTATAGGGTCGGATTATTCAAACGGCTTCAAAGGCTCTTTCGACGGCGGCGGCCATACGGTATCCAACATGTGTATAAACGGGGCGTATTCATACGCCGGCCTGTTCGGTTTTATCGACGGCATCGGTTCGTCTTCGGGAATATTCGTGAAGGATATAAGCGTGAAAGGTACCGTCGATATGACCGCTACGCAATCGATCGAGGCCGGAGGCGTTGCCGGATTTTCACGTGACGTCGGATCGTTTGAAAACTGCTCTTCGGATGTGGATATCACGGCCTCCGTTTCCGGGACTTATGAACATGCCTGGGTCGGCGGGATCTGCGGCGAAACTTACAACAGCAGCGACGGCATATCGTTAACGGGCTGCAGCTCGTCCGGAACGCTGAGCGCCGCGCAGACCGGCCCAAAGGGTTCCGTCTGGGCAGGCGGGCTGATAGGGCGCTGCGCCGGCGCATCCGTCGTGAACTGCGCGTCCACGTCCGCGGTTTCCGCCGCTTCCACCGGGTACCCGGCATATGCGGGCGGATTGTTCGGCGAAGCCGCTTCCGCCTGCATTTATAACTCGTACGCGTCGGGAGAGGTGTCCGGTACGGCTTCCGGCGACACTTGTTATGCCGGCGGGATGTTCGGATATATATCGTATTCGGTGGAGACGGACAACTGTTATTCGAGCGGTTCCGTTTCGGGAAGCGGCACGGCGGCATACGTCGGCGGCTTTGCCGGTTGTGCCGAATACAATTTAACCGCGACGAACAGCTACTGGCTGGGAAGCACCACGGACAGCGCTTTCGGAATTGGAACGGCCCCGGACGGTCTCATGTCCCTTACGGAAAGCCAGCTTAAAAATACCGCCGCCCTCGGAGGCGACGGGGACTATTCGGCGATGACGGTCTTAAGCGCCCTGAACAAAGAAGCGGCCGGCATAAATGGCGCCGAGGCCTGGATCGCCGTTGACGGCGTGAATAACGGATATCCCGGCTTCAGTACCTACACGGTGACCTTTTCAAGCGACGGTTCAAGTTATACCCTCGGCGGCTCGAACGGCGGCGCGGTAACGGCGCCGGATGACCCGGAGGCACAGGAGGGCTATACGTTCGGCGGCTGGTTTAAAGACTCGTCTTACGTAACGCAGTATGATTTCAGCGGCAACGTAACGGATGATTTGACGCTTTACGCAAAGTGGACGGAGAAGCCCAGCGCGGATCTGAAAGGCTCATCGACCATCAAGGGCCGGACGGTGACGGACCTCGGCACGCCGGGCGAAACGCTCGGCTCGGAAACGGTGGGATCCGCGACCATCACGCTGGTGCAGGCGGCGGACACGACCAATACGGGCGAATACATCACGCTGTTTGACAAGAAAGACGTAAACGCGGCGCTCAAAGCGGTGAAATACGCCTCCGGCGCGGACACGTCGGGCTTTGAAACGGACACGGCATATGCGAACCAAGCGATAACCGACGGGGATTTCTTCATCGTCAAGGTAACTTTGGCGGATCAGACGTCGGTAAATTATTACAAAATCGTCGTGACGGTGGTCGAGAGCATACCGGCCGACCCGCATGGCAACTGGACGGATGAAAACAACTACGCCGAAGCGTACGCCGCGGAGGACGCTTCAGCGAAGACCATCACGATAAGCAGCGCGGCGCAGCTCGCGCGCCTGGCGTACATGGTCAATTCAGGCACAGCATATTCTGATTATACGGTGACGCTCACAAATGATATCGACCTCGGGGACCATTACTGGGTCCCTATCGGGTCGGATTATTCAAACGGCTTCAAAGGCTCCTTCGACGGCGGCGGACACACGGTATCCAACATGTGTATAAACGGGGCGTATTCATACGCCGGCCTGTTCGGTTTTATCGACGGCATCGGTTCGTCTTCGGGAATATTCGTGAAGGATATAAGCGTGAAAGGTACCGTCGATATGA
>JBFWIW010000083.1:1536-10567 GCA_050253535.1 Oscillospiraceae bacterium | reverse complement strand
AATTTACTATTAAAAATATAAGAATCCCTGATTAAATCCACAGTCGGCGGCTGGGCGATTAAATCAGGGATTCTTAACTGCCGAGGGGAAACAGAATGAAAAAAGTACTGAGTATTTTTCTGACAGGGGTCATGCTGCCTGCCGCTGCCCCATCGCCGCGTCAGCGGCAGCAAAAATTTGTTTTCATAGACAAAGCATATTTAATGATATATAATAGAAAAAGCGCCCAAAATTGATCTCTTCATTGGAGTTGGTTTTTTGAAAATCATAATCGTTGGAAGCGGAAAAGTCGGTTTTACGCTTGCCGAAAACCTGGCCGCGGAACATCATGATATCACAATAATCGACACGCGGGACGAGGCCATCCGAAAGGCCTCGGATATGCTGGACGTCCTGTGTATAAAGGGCAACGGGGCAAGTATCCGTGTTCTCCGGAGCGCCGGAGTCGAAAAGTGCGACGTCTTTATCGCCGCCACCAGCCGCGACGAGCTCAATATGATAAGCTGTCTCACCGCAAAAAAGCTGGGTGCGAAATACACCATAGCGCGAATCCGCGATTACGAATACGCCGTGGAGATCTCACAGCTCAAAAAAGAGATGGAGATCGACATGGTCATAAACCCCGAGTTTGCGACGGCCTCCCAGATCTCCCGTCTCCTTCGCTTTCCGAACGCGCTGGATATAGACACGTTTTACCGCGGCCGTATCGAGCTCATCGGCTTCCGCGCATGCTGCAAAGACGTTATAACCGGACAGCCCCTCTCCTCTGTCCGCCGCCATTTGCTTGGCGCGGAGGTACTCTTCTGCGCGGTCGAGCATAACGGCAAAACCATCATACCGGACGGCTCAACAGTCATAGAAGAGGGCGACAAGGTCTATGTCATCGGCGACTCGCTGAACGTGAGCAGATTTTTCAAGGCGCTCGGGCGCATAACGGTCAAGATAAAGAACGCGTTTATTATCGGCGGCGGCAGGATCGGCATGTATCTCGCCTCCTCCCTCATCGCCATGAATATGGACGTAAAAATAATTGAGATGGACCACAAAAAGTGCGTCGAACTCACCGAAAGGCTGCCCAAAGCCCTTGTCGTACAGGGCGACGGTACCGATCAGGAACTTCTGGCCTCGGAAAATATCGCGCACTCAGGGGCTTTTATCGCCCTGACCGACCGGGACGAGGACAACCTTATCATGTCGCTCTACGCAAAGCAGCTCGGCGTACCCAAGGTCATCGTCAAGATAAACCGTCAGAACTATTACGGCATATCCAGCAGCCTAAGCATAGACAGCATAATAAGCCCCAAAACCATAACGGCCTTCGCGATACTAAAAAACGTGCGCGCCATGCAGAATTCACAGGGCAGCCGGATGGAGGCGCTTTTCCGCATAGCGGAGGGCAGCGTCGAGGCGATGGAGTTCACCGTAAGCGCGAGGACGCGCAATCTCGGCATCCCGCTCCGTGACCTGAAGCTGAAAAAGGGTATACTTCTCGCCGTCATCGTCCGCAAGGGACAATTCATCATCCCGGAGGGCGGCGACCATATTGAGGACGGCGACAACATCATCATCATCGCCAAGGGTCTCCCTATTCTCGATATAAACGACATCTATCTCGTCTGACCGGCAGGGTATCAGTGTGACACGTGTCACACTGATACTTAATGTGATGCGCCAATTTTCCGCCGCCTGCGCGGCAGCCGAAATTGATGCGCGACAACCTCAACCTCCCACGCGAGGGAGGTAATTTCCATTTGTACGCTGCGGCGCATGGGAGGTTTTATGAATTATCGGATCATAGGGAAAACCACCGGACTAATAATGCTCGTGGAAGCGGCCTGTATGCTCCCCTCCCTTATACTTGCCGCATATCTTAAGGAGAACATACTCCCTTTTTTATATACGATACCGCCGCTTACGCTCGTCGGGCTCGTGATGCTGAAAGTATTCAAGGGCGGCAGCATCTTTTCCCCGCGTGACGCTTATGTGACGGTCGTCGGCGCGTGGCTCACCCTGTCGGTATTCGGCTGTCTGCCGTTTTACTTCAACGGCGGCTTCGGCTCGTTCATATCCTGCCTGTTTGAATCCGTCTCCGGCTTCACGACAACGGGAGCCTCCATCCTCTCCGACATAGAGTCCCTGCCGAAGGGGATACTCCTGTGGCGCAGCTCCACCCACTTCATCGGCGGCATGGGCATACTCGTCCTCGCGACAGCCATCATGCCGGCCAAAGGCGACCGCTCGCTTTACCTCATGCGCGCCGAGGTGCCCGGCCCCACAAAGGACAAGCTGGTCCCGAAGCTCTCCGACACGTCGAAGATACTCTACGCCATGTATATCGTCCTCACCCTGACAGAGGTGATCTGCCTGCTGTTTGCGGGCCTCGGGATCTATGACTCCGTGACCGTCGCTCTCGCCACCGCGGGTACCGGCGGCTTTGCCGTCAAGAACGCGAGCATAGGCGGGTACGGAATCCCCGCGGTCGACGTCATAACGGGCATCTATATGATGCTCTTCGGCTTTAACTTCTCGATTTACTTCCTCTTGCTTACAAGAAAATTCAAGCAGGTATTTAAAAACGAGGAACTGCGTTTTTATCTGGGCGTCGTCGCGCTCGCCACTATCCTCATAAGCATTAACACATTCAGTATATACGGCACGGTGAGCGACACCCTCAGGAATGTCTTCTTCACCGTGACCTCGACCTCCTCATCGACCGGCTTCTCTATAACCGACCACGACGCGTGGCCCGAGTTTTCGAAAACCATCGTGGTCATACTTATGATAATAGGCGCGTGCGCCGGTTCCACCGGCGGCGGCATAAAGTGTTCGCGCGCCCTTATGCTTATCAAGGGCGTCATCTGCGAGATTAAGCAGATTGTCCACCCGCGGCTCGTCAGCACCGTGCGGATAGACGGCAAGGTCGTCGAAGAAAATACGATGGGCGGCGTCACCCGCTTCTTCGCCGCTTATGTATTTGTCACATTTCTGGGTACGCTCTTAGTCTCTGTCGACAATCTGGATTTCACGACGAACTTCACCGCGGTCTTATCCTGCATGAGCAATATCGGCCCGGGGCTCGCAAAAGTCGGCCCGACGCTCAACTTCACCTGTTACTCGGAGTTCAGCAAGGTCATTCTCACAATCTGCATGCTCATAGGCAGACTGGAGGTATTCCCGATTCTGATATTCCTCTCCCCGTTCACATGGAAAAAGGGCTGATATGGACAGAAGGAAATTCAGGCGCAGCAAGCGGGTCACCCCGGTAAAGGCGATCATAGCGGGTTTCATCCTTATTTTGGCGGCGGCAGCGGCGTATGCGGTCTATACCCATTTCCACGAGCCTGAGCCGGAATACTTTGAATATAAAGGGTCCCTCATAACAGTGCTCGAGGGCGTCGCCAAAAACGAATACGCCGCCGAGGCGTTTTATACCGACGGCGGTTTTACGCGCTATAACTCAGCCGACGCCAGATGCGGCGTCGATGTGTCCGTCTATCAGGGCGAGATCGACTGGCAGGCCGTGGCCGACGCCGGCGTTGATTTTGCGATGATCCGCGTGGGTTTCCGCGGCTACGTCGACGGCGAAATCTATCAGGATGCGAATTTCACAGCAAACATTGACGGCGCGCTCGCCGCCGGACTCGACGTGGGCGTGTACTTCTTCTCTCAGGCCGTAACCGCCGGCGAGGCCGTCAAAGAGGCAGAGTTTACAATATCCGCTCTCGAGGGGTACACCCTAGCCTGTCCCGTCGTCTTCGACTGGGAGACGATCTCCGAGTACGAGGCGCGGACCGACGGTTACTCCCACACCGCCACCGAGTGCGCCGCCGCCTTCTGCGAAGCGGTAAAGGCCGCGGACTATGACCCCGCCGTTTACTTCAACGTCCCGACCGGCTATCTCATCTACGACCTGTCCGCGCTTTGCGGCTATCGCTTCTGGCTCGCCCAGTACGACCCGTACCCCGATTTCTATTACAATTTCGGCATCTGGCAGTACTCCAACACCGGCTCTGTCCCGGGTATCGAAACGGCCGTCGACCTAGACGTCAGCTTTTACGATTATACGGCCCCGGCAGAAGACTGAGGAAACGCTGTAAAAATAAGTCCCGGCGCTTTCATGCGGCGGCGGCTGGGAAGTAAATAGGGCAGAACCGGCGTGGCGCAAGTCACGCCGGTTCTGCCCTATTTGCGGTATTTTGTTCGCCGCACAGAGAAACGCGGATTCTGTTCCCGTATCATTAAGCTTCTTCTCGTTGGAAAACAATACGCGTCGATAAAATCAATAGCCTTGGTCGATAATTTTCCAGGCGTCATCTTTGCTGTCCCGTATCAATATTGTTTTCCACCCTCTCATCAGTCCGTCCGCCGAACCGGACGGGTCTAAAAAATATATGTCACTGTACAGCGTTAATAAGTCGCCCCGTTCTGCTGCTTCGGACATCCCGTATAGCGTATTTCCCTTATAATCCTCGAGATCCGTCTGGTATTTTTCCCGGTCATACCATAAGTTTATCAGTAATTGACCATCTCCCGTGTAATTATTTTTTACAACCTCCATTGCGGCGTTGATCTCTTTTTCGCTGAATGGTTCCGTAACTGTAGATTGCTTTGTAAAATTCAGCACTTCATTATGAGCGATTTCTTTTTTGGCAGCATCGGAATAATCACCGTCGGCCAAAATGCTCCTATTATACTCTATCCCTATTATCTGCGGTGAACCGTTATTATTCACAACAAAAAGGTATGGACTGCCAAGGTCGGTACTGCCAGACACCCAGCCGTCATTTTCATTCAGGAATAGACTGTATGCAAGGGAGTAAATGCCCACTGATTTACCGAAAATCGGCCGATATGTGCCTGCCAATTCAAGTTTCGTTATCTTTGCTCCATTTATTTCGTTTCCATTACCGTTATCATCTATCTGATAAACAATATACTGCCAGGCTGTTTTGGAGATTGTTACGTCGTCAGATGGAAGAATATCGTTTCCTCTGCGCGGATTTGCAGTCAATCCGATGCAAACGGCAATTACCGCTATCGCGCCCACAACCACGATCCGGAATGCGGGCCTTTTATAATTCAAAACATTTTTAATTCTTTCTTTTGTATTGCCCTCACCAAAAGCAAGCGGCGTACCCGCAGCGAATTTTCTGCCCGTTGCAAGACGCAGCAGTGACGCGGAATAATCACAGCGAATGTCGGTATCCATGTGTTTCATAACGCTTTCATCACAGGACATTTCCATATCCTTATTACAGAGGACAAAGGCCAGCCACACAAGTGGATTGAACCAATGCACAGCTAATGCTGAAAAAGCGATAAGCTTTACGATATGGTCGCACCGCCGGATATGTGTCTGTTCATGCAGGATAATATATTCCCGTTCCAGTTCCGACAAGTTTGACGGTAAATAGATTTTCGGACAAATCAGGCCAATCACGAAGGGGGACGCGGTATGATCAGCGAGATAAACATTGTCACGCAGTTTCACCGCCCCTACGAGATTCCGACGCAGCCGCAGCAGGGAAACAATGCTGAAAAGGATCAGAGCGGCAATACCGATAAGCCATATAATTTCGCCCGCGCTTATCCATATCTGCAAGGGGTTTCCGCCTGCGCCAGACGCAGAAACGGACAGCGCCGGGTTTACCGTATTGTCAACAGCCAAAACCCCTGTGCTGATCTGCGGCGCCTGAGAATATGCCACGGCTGTTGATATCGGTGTCGTATCGGTGGGAAGCAGGCTCCATCCGCTCTCCAAAGAAAACGGGCATATCAGGCGAAACAGCGCAGCGCTCCAAAGCACATAGGAAAATAGCTTCGGCGCTTTCATCAGCAATAGTCTCGCGACTAAAACAACAGCGATTACCAGACTGGCCGTGAAGCTCATATTCAGAATTTGCAGAAAGATTTTGTCAAACACAGCATTCACCGCCTATGCTGCTCAATCAGCCGTTGAAGTTCGTCAATTTCGCTTTCGGACAGCTTATTACGCATCGTGAATGCCGCCAAAAATTTTGGAAGTGAGCCATTAAAGGTTTCCTCAATAAATTTTTCGCTCTGTAACGCGTGAAATTTCGGCCTTGAAAGGATTGACGATACGATTCCGTTCTTATTCTGGAAAATACGCCGTTGGCACAGTCTGCGCAGCATGGTATAAGTCGTTGACTTTTTCCACCCTAATTCTTTTTCACACAGTTTTACTAAATCACCGGATGAAATTGGTTCGCTGTCCCACATAAGTTCTGCAAATCTCGTTTCCATGGCGCCTAATTTATAATCTACCATTTAACTATCCTCCCGAGTTTAACAGCATTAAACTCCCCTTTAGTTTAACACCGTTAAACCGCCGTGTCAATAGCATCCCGAACCATTGATACTACTATTTGATTGAGATGATGATAGAATATCAATGCCGCACCGGACACGATATACAGCCCGCGCGGCTGATTGGGCAGTTGCCATGGTATGCCGCAGTACGGGTGCCGGAACTTGTTTTTGCTCAGGCTCTATTTTGCGCCGTGCGCGGCCGGCCGGCTCTTCATCAGAAGGCCGACAAGGCCCGCCAATATGGGAAGCAGAAAGATAATCTGTATGGCGGTATCAAGGCCCCATATGTCCGCGATTCTGCCGATGAAAATCACGGCAAGCCCGCCGAGCCCGCCAGCAAATCCCATGGTGAGGCCGGCTGCGAGGGCTTTGTTATTTGGTATCGCCTCCTGCGCCGCCACAACCGTCACGGAAAAGCCGGACAGGAGCGACGCGCCGGCAAGAGCCAGAAATACGGTGCTGAGGGCCCCGCTCGTCAGGAAAAAGCCGAAAAACAGCGGCGTTGAGAGCATCAGCGAGCCGACTATGAGCTTCTTTCTCCCATACATGTCGGAGATGAGCCCGCCGGTCACGCCGCCGACGGCTCCGGCGGCCAGCATTATGGTGACGAGGTGGCTCGCCGCTATATTTGAGACGTTTTTGGTCTGTAAGTAGAGCGGCAGAAGCGTAAGCATCGACGTATAGGCCAGGGACCGAACCGCTATTACCCCGACAATGGCGGCAAGCTCCACGGACGCCGATTTTAGGGAGGCGGCGACCTGACCGAGCGGTATGCTCGTACCTTTTAATACATTGTCCTTCGGCGCAAAAAAGAGCAGAAGCAGAGCGACAAGAACTCCGGGGATTATCGTAACGACAGTGGCATGCAGGCCGTAGGCCTCAAAAAGCGGGACCAGCAGGAGCGGACTCAGGGCAAAGCCAAAATTTCCGAAAGCGACAAATGCCGAGAGCAGGACAGCTTTGCGGTCTCCGCTCAAAACATTCACCATTGTGGACGCCTGAGGATGAAACGCCGCCGTACCGAGGCCGGCCAGAGCCGCCAGAACCACCAGCAGAATATAATTCGTTACAAAGCCGGTCAGGCTGAGCATGACCGCCATCCAAAGGGTGCCGACATGAACGAGCCACCGCCTGCCCTGTCGGTCCAGCAGGAACCCGAATACCGGCTGGATGAGCGAGGATGAAACCGTAAACGCGGAGACAATAACCGTCGCGCGCGTCGCAGTAAATGAAGTAAACGACACCATGAGAAACGGGATCAGCTGCGGGAGATAATTGCTGTAAAAATCATTGAGCATATGCGCGATGGATAAAACCGCTATTTTGGAATACCTGATTTGTACTTTCTCTGTCATACGTCCTCCGGTCCCGGCGAAACCATGTTTCGCCGGGAGCCCCTTTTTTTATTTAACATCCTCGGGCGAAATGAATTCGCCCTGCGGAAACGTTTCACGTTTTGCGGCGGGGTCAGCATAATCTATCGCATTTTTTATAGCGCTCCGCGAAGTAAGCAAAATTTTCCTGGCGGCGGCGGATATCCTCCGCGCATTCGGCGAGGGCCTCCCTTCCCTTTGTTGTTATCCCATACCACTTGCGCGGCTGTCCTGCCTCTGGAATTTCCCATCTGGAGCAGACGCAGCCCCGCTCCTCCATATCATTGAGGCAGCGGTACACATCGGCGCTGTCCGAAAAACAATGGGGCAGTTCCGCCTGCATCCTTGTGAAAAGCCGCGCGCCGTAAGACTCGGATTCACATAAAAACAACAGGATAAAAGCCGACGTATGCCGCCCGTGCGTTTTTTTCAAGCTTGTCATCCCCCTAATTTATCAGCGTAGTATAATTAACATCATACTGTAATTTACAGCATGCTAATTAATACCACATAAAAAGCAGTGCGTCAAGCCTGTTTTCGTAAATCAGATTTACCGGACCGCAATGCCGAAAAGCATCCGTGTGCTTTCCGAAACAGGCGGTTTTTGTTTCGGGGATTGGCCCCTTCGCAATGCCGGAGGGCTCCTGTGAAACCGTCGGAAACAGTATATCAGATTAAACTTTTTAAGAAACGATGCGATATATAACATATTGAGCGCAAGTGATGATGTAAAGGAATGCTGTCTGAATGAAAAAGCTGATTATCAAAACCGACGAAGATAAGTGCGTGGGATGCAATAAATGTATTTTTGAATGTCCCGTCAATGCCAACAGCGCGAAAATTGTGGACGACAAGAATAAGATATCCGTGAATCCGGACAGGTGCATACAGTGCGGCGAGTGCATTCGGGTGTGCGACCACGGCGCGCGCAGCTTTTGCGACGATACCGAAGAATTTTTCGAAAGGCTGAAGGCGGGGAGCAAAATCACCGTTCTTGCGGCCCCGGCCGTCCGCAATAATTTTCAGGACTATAAAAAGCTGCTCGGATTTCTGCGCAAGGCCGGAGTCAATCTCATCTTCGACGTTTCTTTCGGGGCCGACATCGCGACATGGGCTTATTTAAAGGCCATAAAAGAGAGACACATTGCCTCAATGATCGCCCAGCCGTGCCCTGTCATCGTCTCATATATCCAGATGTACAACGCAGAGCTGATCCCCTTTCTCGCGCCCATACACAGTCCGGCGATGTGCGCGGCGATTTATTTGAGAAAATATAAAAATATAACCGATGAACTCGCGTTTATATCGCCGTGTATCGGCAAGAAAGT
>JBFWIW010000083.1:0-1436 GCA_050253535.1 Oscillospiraceae bacterium | reverse complement strand
GCATTTGAACAGCTCGGGAAAAACACGCCGGAAAGCCGGAATATAAACTGCTTCGCGTGCGGATACGGCAGCTGCCTGAAACTGGCCGCCGCGGTCGCAGACGGGAACAACGACGTCAGAAACTGCGTCAATTATTCGAGGATAAAGCTGAAAAGCGGCAAAGATGAGTTTGATACGATTTTCAAATCGCTTGAGGACCGCATTTCCGGCATTAACGATAATCTGGAGAACATCATAGGCTCATCTCTGGACCTCGATAAAATTTCTATACAGACGAGGCTCATATCGCTCAATGCCAGTATCGAGTCCGCTCACGCGGGAGAATACGGCAAATGCTTTGCCGTCGTGGCGTCCGAGATAAAAAACCTCGCGGATAAATCGGAAATAATCGTCGGCTCCAATAAAGACAAACAGGAGAGCATTGTGAGAGATATCCAAACTTTTGAAAAGGAAATCAAGGCTATCAAGGAAAAGATCGACGGCATTCTGCAGTAAATTTCTTTAAGCCCGACCATAAAAATGCCGACCTCGCAGAGCGCTGCAGGTCGGCATTTCATCTTTTTTATCCCAGAATATACTTCTCCACGGCCTCGGCGACACCGTCCTCGTCGTTTGAGCGCGTGAGGACGCGGGCAATCCGCTTGACCTCCGGATAGGCGTTTTCCATCGCGACCGAGAGGCCGGCGTACGCGAGCATCGGGATGTCGTTAAGCCCGTCGCCGCAGGCCATCAGCTCCTCCCGCGTGTACCCGAGGTGCTCGAGAAGCTTTCCGAGCGCGAAGTCCTTCTTGACGCCGGGCGGCGTTACTTCCATAAAATACGGCTCCGAGAGGTAGACGCTCAGTCTCCCCTCAAACTGCCGCTGCATGTCCCGCTCGCACTTCCCCAGTATCTCCGGCCTCCCCACGCCCATGAACTTCGCCACCGGCCACGTCACGTGAGAGGCGAGATCCGCCACCTTTTTCACGGGGATGGCGTTGTTGAAGGCCTCTTTGAGGACGAACTCGTCCCTGTCGTCCTCCGTGACGATGCCTTTATCGTCGTATGTGAGCGGCGAGGCGCCGTGCTCTCTTATGGCGGCGCAGACTTCCGCGTAGTATTCCGACGGAACCGCGCTCTCATAAACAAGCTTCCCCGTCCGGCAGTCGATTATCCGCCCGCCGTTGAAGGCGAGGATATATCCGCCGAGTTCCGGGAGGGAGAGCTCGTCGGCAAGGCGTTTTATGCCGAGGACCGGCCTGCCGGAAGCGAGGACGATCACCGTCCCCCTCTCCATCGCTTTCCGCAGAACTTTTTTCGTTCTGTCCGTAATTATCTTCTTCGAATTCGTGAGCGTCCCGTCCAGATCGAGCGCCAAAACCTTATATATCATTGAATACTCCTGAGTATTATTTTAATGTGACGGGTCTTACATCAAAAACAAAGCTTTCGATGTA
>JBFWIW010000082.1:0-10736 GCA_050253535.1 Oscillospiraceae bacterium | reverse complement strand
TGATCCCACGCGGAGAGCCCCATCTCACCCGCGGCGCGAATCTGGGGAGCGACGGTCTCGACCAGCTCGTAGTTTTCAGGATGGAAGTTGGCGACGACGTTTCCGTCAAACTTTGCGATTTCTTTCATGCAATCATACATAAAACCGTCGGTATAGGGCTCGGGGATATTGGAGTCGCTCAGGCCGCGGATGTGGGAACTTACGCGTTCTTCGCGCTCGGTTGTGAAAAACTTGAAAGAGCTCACGCCCATTTCCCTAACGGCGGTCCCGATGCTGTTTTTGTGCTCCTGTTTCGTTACGAACAGCTGGAGGGAATAGTCAATATAGGTATTGGGCGTCATGGTATCGAGCAGCTGATTGACATACTGCGGCTCGAAGTTGGGGCCGGGAGAGCGGCGATACTGCAGGCAGGTAGTGAAACCGCCGAGCGCGGCGGACGCGCTCTCGCTGGCTGTGTCAGGCCCCATGTCCTCATAGCAGCCCCAGTGGACGTGCGGATCTATGAGACCGGGCAAAATATATTTGCCGGAAGCGTCGATTATCTCGTCCGCCGTGCATTCCGCGCCGCGCTCCAGGATAGCCGCGATCTTGCCGTCCTTTATTGCGATGGAAGCTTCGATAACGCCGACCTCAGGAACGATTACTTTGCCGTTTTTAATTAAAGTATCCATTTTCACACTGCTCCTTTTATATAACTTTTTGTTTAACTTTATTTATCCGCGAGCTCCTTTTCGAGCATGGGGACAATTCCGCCCGCGCGCAGAATCTGCTCGGGGGGGCTCCCCTCCGGCAGGGCTTCGCCCTGAATTGTTTCTCCGTTCGTCAGGCTCCTGATAACGCCGGTATTCATATTCACCTCAATGAGGTCGCCCTCATCAAAGCGCTCAAAAATGCCGGGACAAGTAAGAACGGCAAAGCCGAGATTGATGCTGTTGCGGAAAAATATTCTGGAGACCGACTCGGCAACGACAATGCTTATGCCCAGCGCCTTCAATATTTTGCTGCCGGGGCGGCTTGATCCGCAGCCGAAATTCCTGCCGGCGATAATGATATCGCCCTTTTTGACCTCGGACGCCCAGCCGGGGCGGTTCGAAACCATGCAGTACTTGGCGGCGTCTTCCGGCGTCATATCCGGATTGCTCAGCGCGGCGAACCCCGGCATGATCAGATCGGTGCTGATGTTATCTCCGAATTTCCAGACTCTGCCCTTAATTATGTTCTGATACATATTGCAGCCTCCTAAATAGCACGCGGGTCGGCTATCACACCGGCTATAGCCGAAGCGGCGACCGTGGCTGGACTGGCCAGATAAACTTCGGACCCGGGGCTGCCCATCCGCCCCTGAAAATTGCGGTTGGTGGTGGAAATGCAGACCTCCCCGGAAGCGAGAACGCCAAGGTGCTGTCCCGCGCACGGGCCGCAGGTCGGATGGCAAACAAGCGCGCCCGCCTCCGTAAAAACATCAAAATAGCCTGCCTTCATCGCGGCGGTCCAGACCTCCATGGAAGCGGGAATAATGAGAAGGCGGACGCTCGGATGGACCTTTCTGCCCTTGAGGATGCGCGCCGCCATTTCAAAGTCCTCCAGCCTGCCGTTCGTGCAGGAGCCGATGAGCGCCTGATGAAACTTTGTCCCGGCGACTTCCTCCACCGGCTTAACATTGCTGGGATCGTGGGGACAGGCCACCTGCGGACTCATTCCGGTGATATCGATGTTGCAGACAGCGGAATAGTTTGCGTCGGGGTCCGGCGATACGGGCGTAAACGGCTTATCCGTGCGGCCCTTAAGAAACTCATAGACTTTCTCGTCGGCCTCCATAATCGCAAATTTCGCGCCCAGCTCGGCCGCCATATTGCACATTGTCCAGCGCCCCGAGAGGCTGAGGTCGCTTATGGCCTGGCCTGTGAATTCAACAGCCTTATAGATCGCGGCGTCGGTGCCGAACATACCGGCAATCTTTATGATTATGTCCTTACCCATGCAGAACTCGGGCAATTTACCGGTCACATTGAAGTTGATGGTTTCCGGGACTTTGAACCAAAGCTCACCCTTTATCAGCACATAAACCGCGTCCATATAGATGGCGCAGGACGCGGCGTTGAAAGCGCCGTAGGTCGTGGAATGGGAATCGATCATGGCGATCAGCTCACCCGGGCGCACAAACCCCTTTTCGGGATTGAGCTGATGGACTATGCCGTGACGCCCATACTCAAACCAGTTCTTGATATGGTACTTATCCATGTATCCGCGCAGTTTTTTTACGCTTTCCGCCGTGCCGATGTTGGCCGGAGGCGCCGAATGGTCGCTTACGCAATACACCTTGTCCGGATCAAACACGCATTTGACACCTAGGCGCTCGATATCCTCAAAGGTGTCGGTCATCGCATTGGTCTCATCGATTTTTGCCCAGACATATTCGCCCGGCACAACCTTCTCGCGCCCTGAATGGGAGGCGAGAATTTTTTCAACCATTGTCATTCCCATAGTGCTTCTCCTTTTATAAAACGGAAGAGGGGTCGTAAACGCCCGTCGACTCGGCGTACTTTTTCACAGCCTCGGCGGAGAGGTATTTCTTTTCCATCTCACGGATCTTCTCGAAACCGAGGAAGCTGAAAAGCCTGAACTCAAAAATCGGGTGATCCTTCCGCGCTTCAAGGATATCGGTATAAGCGTCCATTCCGCGCTTCATAAAGTCTCCGGCAAAATCCCAGCTCTCATAATAACCCGCCCGCGAGATCAGTGACGGGACTATTAAGCAGGACATACCGAGGTCGATGTGATCCTGAATGGACGGCAGCGGGCGCATCTCTATGGTCGTCGCCGTAAACGGGCCGTCAACTGCCGCCCGCACCGCTTTTATCTCATCTATCGTAAGCGGCCCTTCCATATAAAGAATATCGACTCCGGCCTTTTTATAGGCCCGAAGGCGCTTTATGACCTCGTCCACTCCCCCGCCGACGGCTGTGCGCGCGTCGCAGCGGGCGATTATCACAAAATCGGGGTCCAATTCGTTTCTGGCGTCTACCGCAGCCTCATATTTGCCTACGGCCTCTTCAATCGGGACAAGCTGCTTGCCCTTCACAAAGCCGCAGCGCTTGGGAGAGGTCTGATCCTCTATATGTATACCGGCGACTCCGGCCCGGATGTACTCCTTAACCGTGCGTCCGACGTTTATCGCGTTTCCGAACCCCTGATCGGCGTCCGCGATCAGGGGAATTTCGACGGCGGCAGCCATGCGCCGCGCATTTTCCACCATTTCATCCATTGTCAGAAGGCCGGCGTCGGGGACGCCGAAAATTGTCGCGCATGTGTTCATACCGGACATATAAGCGACCTTGAAGCCCGCGGCCTCCGCAATCTTCGCGTGGAGAGCGCAGCCACCCCCCGGAAGGATGAAAAATTCGTTGTTATCCAGCATAGATCTGAGTTTTGTTGTTTTTTTCACGACAGGCCCTCCATATTCGTATAAGGTTTCTCTGTAGCCGAGAATGGTCATAATTAATTCGAATCGTCCTCCGGCAGTGTTACCGAAGTGTCCTTCAAGTAATTGTATATCGTATATCTGGAGACCCCCAGCTGCTTGGCTACGATCCCTACCGCGCTGCGGACGTTAAAAATTCCGCGCTGCTGCAGTTCCTTTACTATGCGCTTGTTTTTTTCCGTGGCCGAGATCGCCCGGTAACCGTTTGCGTTTGTGATTGCGCGCTCAAGCATCGAATATATAAGTTCTTCGACATCGCCTATCGGTTCGTTTTCGGTACGGTCTGAAAGGCCTTCGGCGAGATTGTTGTCAACGACAGGGATGAAATTCTGTATAAACTCGTGCAGAGGAACTGAAATATCAATATTGATGCAAAGGCAGCCGATAAGGTCTCCGGCTTTATTGCGTATAATGTTGATTATCGATTTCAGCGCGTGACCTTCGTGCGTTTTTGTATAAAACACGCCGACGCGGTCTTTCCCGCCGGGATGCGCTTCGTCCTTCAAAATATCGGCAATAAAATCAGAAACATCTGAACCGACTTCCAAATTATCGATCATTCCGTTTTCAACAGCAATGCAGGGAAAACTGTACTCCTGAACTGCGTGCAGGGAAACAACGCAGTTTGGGCCGAACACTGTGGCGATTCCTGATACTATCGGCTTCATGCTGTTGAGTATCTCCTGGTCCGAGATGTAAATTTGTTGGTCTGGGATAATCAAAAGTAATCCTCCTCTTAAATAAATAAACCGATCAAAGCGTCGCCGACTTGCGGCTGCCGCTCTTTATCAGTTTTAATTCTATATCCTTTTCTAAATTAGTCAATAGTTTTTACTAAACTTTTTTAATAAAATTTCAAATTATTGTTGACACGCCTCCGATAATGTATTATATTTGCGTTGTTAACAGGAGATTATTGGTATGGTTCAGTAGCTTATTTAAAATGTGCTTTTTAAATAAAGATACTGAATAAAAAAAACAAAAAATGAGGAGGAAAAATCATGTCCAGCAAAAAAGCCTTGGTTCTCGTTCTCGCAATAGTAATGTGCCTCAGCCTCTGTTTAACCGCATGCGGCGGAAGCTCGTCAACAGGGACGACTACCACCGCAACCGCTCAAACTTCAAGCGGCGATTCTTCCGGCACAGCCGCGGCAGCGCCTGACAAGGTCTACAATTGGAAATTCCAGTCCACTGAAAACGATACCATCGCTATGTATCGCGAGCGTGATGAGATCTGCCAGAAGATAGCGGAAGAGACCAACGGCGGTCTGATTATCACCCAGTACTCCGGCGGCGCAATCATCAGCGATATGAACATTCCTGACGCTGTTATGACCGGCACCATTGAAATGGGCAATGTCTACTTAAACCCCCTGTACGCAAGCGTACCTACCTCCAATATGGTTGGCATCACCCCGGGCTTTTTGTTTGATGTTGGCGACTGCATGCTCTATCTCCTGGGCTACGGCGCGCTTGATGTCTTCAAAACAGAATGCGAAGAGACCCTCAACTGCTACTGCTATCCTGAACTGACCGGCCGTGTTCTGTATTGCACCAACAAGGAAGTCCATGAGGCCGAGGACTTCAAAGGACTCCAGATCAAGAGCTACGGCCCGCTCGGCAATATCTACACAAAGCTCGGCGCATCTGTTGTTACTCTGAGCGGCAGCGAGATATACACCGCTCTCCAGACCAATCTGATTGACGCTGCCAACTGGGGCGCCTATGAAGGCGCTGTCGGCGCAAGCCTTCAGGAAGTCACCAAGTACTTTATCGAACCCTGTATGGGTATTGGCGTCGGCACCGTTGACCTGATCAACAAGGATGCATACGATGCTCTGCCTGCAGATTATCAGGCAATCGTGGATAAGTACTTCTCCACCCGTATCTACGACTCCGTCCTGGCTACCGACACCGGTGAGTACAACGCAAGACAGACTATGCTGGACGCCGGCATGCAGCCCAGCGAACTGTCTGAAGACTGCAAGGCCACCATCAGAGAAATGGCTCTCACAGAAATCGAAACGCTCTCCAAGGCAAACGACGCGTGCGCCGAGATCTATGACGACCTGATGCTTTTCCTTGAATATCAGGATACACTGCAGTGGAACTGACCTGACTGTTGTCAGTTTCACAGATAAAACCGGTCGAAACCCTGTTTTAATAATGCGTATTAACATATAAACGCAAGAGGGGGCGTCAATCCTGACGCCCCTCTCTGGCATAAATTGATCGGGAATTCTAATGCCGGAAAACATTAATTGTATGGTTCATTTATTAAGACTCGAGGTAATAAATATGGCAGATGCTGATAAAACAATCGTCGAAAATACGGAACCTGAGAAAGAATCAGCCGTCACCAAAATTCTGCGGGGCATTTACAATGTTATAACCATAATCAATAAAGCCGTTGGCAAAGCAATGTCGTATACTCTGATAATTTTATTGGTTTTGATGATCGTCGAAGTATTCAGAAGATATGTCCTGAAAAACCCGTCGATCTGGGGCTTTGATTTAGGCCTGTGGTTATTCGGCATGCCGGCGCTTCTTGCCGGCGGCTATGTTCTGGCTGAGCACGGCCACGTCAACATGGATATGCTGTATAACAAGTTCTCTCCAAGAGGTAAAGCAATTGCAGACTGTATAACCAGTATCGTGTTCTTTGTGTTTATTTGGGTTATGCTTGCTCAGTGCTTAAAGGCAGCCGGCCTCGCAATCAGCAGGAGTGAGATGTCCATTACCAACTGGCAGATAAAAATCTGGCCGATAAAGATATGGATGCCTGTTGCCGCCGGTCTCACCCTTATTCAGGGCGTCGCTGAATTTATCAAAAATCTTTACATGGCCGTCACAGGAAGGAGTCTGATCAAATGAGCGGATTGCTTACCACACTTCTTATATTTGGCTCATTGTTCGCGCTTCTTATTATGGGTCTCCCGCTTGCGTACAGTATGGGCGGCGTTGCTATTGGCTGTGCCCTGTTATTCTGGGGCCCCAATTCCCTTTATATGTTCGTCGGCAAGATGTGGGACAGCGTCAACAACTTCACGCTTGTCGCGCTGCCCCTGTTTGTCCTTATGGCGGGACTGCTGCAATCGTCCGGAATCGCGGAGGAACTTTACTCAACCATGCGAAAATGCATGGGCGGTCTCAAGGGCGGCCTCGCAATCGGAAGCATCGTCATATCTGCAATTTTTGCGGCAATGAGCGGCCTGAGCGCCACCGCAACCATCAGCCTCGGCGTCATTGCGGTTCCCAGCATGCTTAAGTACGGGTATGACAAGCGCCTCGTCTCCGGCTCCATTCAGGCCGGCGGAGCGCTGGGCATACTCATCCCGCCGAGTGTCATGATGATCGTTTATGGCATGATAGCGAAAACTTCGGTCGGCAAGCTGTTTATCGCGGGTATTCTTCCCGGTCTCCTGCTGGTGGTGCTGTTTATTGCATATATCGCCATCCGCTGCATAATCAACCCCAAAATGGGTCCCCCGCTGCCGGCAGAGGAGCGCGTCAGCACCAGGGAGAAGATCCGCTCTCTCAAGTCTGTTTTACCGCCGATAATCGTAATCATCGTTGTTATCGGGTCCATTTATACCGGAATCGCAGGTGTTACAGAATCTGCGGCGCTGGGTACTTTCTGCATTCTGATCATTGTAATATTACAGCGCAAGCTGACTTGGAAGGGCTTCAACGCGGCTCTTATGTCGACGCTCAAGTCCACCGCGATGGTTGTCTGGATCATGCTCGCCTCGTCCTGTTTCACCGCGGTCTATCAGGCAATGGGTTCCTCCGACTTTATCCAGCAGATGCTGCTGTCGGTGCCCGGCGGAAAATGGGGCATATTCATTGTCATGCAGCTGACGTTCTTCCTGCTGGGCATGATTTTGGATCCCACCGGAATCATTATGCTGACCGCGCCTATTTACCTCCCCGTTGCGACGGCTCTGGGATTTGACCCGGTATGGTATGGCATAATCTTCGTTATGAACATGGAAATGTCCTACCTCACCCCACCTTTCGGTTTCAATCTGTTTTATATGAAGGCTATCGTCCCGCCGGAGGTAACGATGGGCGATATCTACAGGTCCATAGTACCGTTTGTCGCGCTGCAGATGCTCGGACTTATCATTTGCTGCATATTCCCGCAAATCGTACTTTGGCTGCCCAGCCTTATGTAAGAGAGCAATATGCATAATTCAAATAATAAAAGGAGTTTCAAAAAGTGAAAACATTTCAACGAATCGGCGATGAAGATGCCGTTGCAACCTATGCCCGTATGGTAACGGAGACCACTTATGAAGACATTCCGGAGCATGTTATCCAGTATGCCAAGTGGATCATTCTCGATACCATAGGCGCCATGATCGGCGGGTCCGGCATGGACGGCATTCCTCAGGTCGTGGAAATGGTCAAGGAAAAGGGCGGCAAACCCGAGATGGTCATTCCCCTGTACGGCGGAAAGGTCCCTGCTTCCGAAGCCGGCATGGCCATAGGGCCTATGGCCCGCGCGGTGGACTGGTCTGCTATTCATCTTGAAGCTATGCATACCAGCGAGCACACCCTGCCTGCTCTTCTTGCCGCACTTGGCCTGAGAGGAAAGACAACCGGTAAAGAATTCCTCACCGCTTTTGTACTTGGTCAGGAAATCCTCATCAAAATCGGCAATGCGTGGAAACCCACTTATGCGGTGGCCCATGGCCGCAGCAACGGGCACTATATCTTCGGTTCCACTGCCGCCGCCGCAAAGCTTCTCGGACTGAGCTACGAGCAATGCCTTAACGCATGGGGTATCGTCCGCTCCATGACCCAGCCTCACGATATGGCCGCTTTCCATCCGATCTGCCACATGGTCAAGATCCATCACGGCTATGTCACTCAGGACACTATCAACGCCTGCGAGATGGCACTGCGCGGCATAACCGGTCCCCACGATCAGGTTATTACCGGTCAGCGCGGCTACCTTGGAATGGCCGGCTGGGAAACCTTCCCGGACGAGCTGTGGAAAGGTCTCGGAACCGAATGGGATCAGGTACACCTCGAATCCAAGTCGTTCCCGGGCTGCAAATCCACCACTACCGCCGTATTCGGCATCTGGGATATGATGAAAGCGCATCATCTGAAGAAAGAGGATATCGCTTCCATCGACTTCTATATGCCCGAAGTCAGCATGGAGATGCTCGACGGCCCGATTGAGGAGAAGCTCAACCCCGCCGACGAGTATGAATGCCAGTTCAGCCTGCCTTATATGATCGCTACCGCGATTGAAGACGGCGAAATCCTGCCGAAATCTTACCGGTCGGAAGCACGTGCCCGTCAGTCCGTCCATGACTTTATGCCTAAAGTTCACCTCATTCGCCGAGACGGCATAAAGCCCTGGGCAGCAGATATCGAACTTACCACTGTCCAGGGCCGCGTTATTAAGATGTTCAGCGATCCCGACCTGATCAGAGGCTCCCTGCAGAATCAATTCAGTGAGGATGACTACATAGACAAGTTCAAAAAGCTTGTTCCATACAGCGTATACCCCCTGTCCGACGATAAAGTTGACACGCTTATAGATACAATTCTCAATCTTAACAAGTCTGAGGATGTGCTGAAAGATGTGGTTCTCCCGTTAACGCCTCCCGAAGGCTGATTTATTAAACAAAGAGTTCTCTTCCCCGTACTTAAAAAAATACCAGCTCTGCCGTCTAACACACGACAGAGCTGGTATTTTTTAACGCGTTTACACCGCCTCATACTGTTATCCCATTAAAGGGTGGATAAGATTTGCGAGGAAATTTTTTGTCCTGCAAGGCCGGGGAGGAGAGCGGGCTGCCGCCCGCCGACGGCGAGAGGGCGGCAGGACGTAAAATTAACCGCAAAGTTATCTGCTTTTTAGCGGGATAACAGTATTGTACATCTATTGTGCAGCGGCGGATGCATTATCCTTGAGATAATTATAAATTGTATATCTTGAGACGCCCAATTCCTTTGCCACAATGCTGACAGCACTGCGGATACTGAAAATACCGCGCCGCTGCAGGTCTTTTACTACGAGCTTGTTCCGTTCGGTGGCGGAAATCGCGCGGTAACCGCTGGCGTTGTAGATAGCTTGATCCAGCGTCACAAGCACCAGATTGTCGACATCGCCAACGGGCCTGGTTTCCGTTGAATCGGAAAGGCTGTCAGCGAGATTGTCGTCAACGACGGGGATGAAATTCCTTATAAAATCATGAAGCGGCACAGAGAGGTCGATGCTGATCCAGATGCAGCCTATCAGATCGTTATTTTTGTTCCGAATCAGGCTGAGCGTTGATTTCAGAGCATGACCGTCCGCGGTTTTTGTGTAAAATACGCCGATAGTACTGCTGCCGCCGTATTTGGATTCTTCACTTAGTATGTCGGCTACAAACGGGGACACGTCGGAACCGACCTCCATACCGGTAACGGAGCCGTTCTCCACCGCTATACACGGAAACTTCGCGCCGGCTACACAATGGAGGGAAACCGTGCAGTTAGGGCCGAATGCCAGAATGATTGAAGAAAGTAAAGGCTTCAACAGATTTAGGTCAAGCTCATTGGAAGAGTACAAGGTATAATACCCCTTTCTATGTGTTATCTCTGATGTCTCATTGCTCAATGGCCATGGATCGAATTTGACACTTGTAATTCAATTGTAATTTTGTTTTTATAAATAATCAAGCGATTTTGCAAATTATGTCTGCTAATAAAATCACAACAGTGATTTATTAGGGCGGTTTTAACCGCTAAAGGGCAATATTGCCCTTTAAGCATGCATTAAAAGTTTCATCTAAACGGAAATTTTAAATTTTCTGTGGGCAGCAAAAATTTAATATCAACTCAACCGGGGATGCCTGACCCGGACAAAGTCATACGTGCCCGGCTCTTTTTTTGAAATCATAGCGGTGAACAAAATATTCAAACCGTCTGCAAACCTCCGCTGCGGTCACATGGCTGTTCAAACTGCAGAAATACGGCCGGATGAAACCAAATTCATCCGACCGCATTCTTAGTGAGGAATAAATATAGCATGTAAACGTGTTACCCGTTACTATTTCCATTATCCCAGGTTCTATAATATTTTAAGAATGTACAGATTTTCACCTCTGCTATTTATAGTATAGGAAGTCCGGGGAGTCGTCACAGGTTGGAGCCATGTCTGAGCGCTCTTACGACGGGGAGTTCCTCGCCGGTCAGAAAACGTATGAGGGCGCCGCCTCCGGTGCAGATATAATCGATTTTTGCGGTCATG
>JBFWIW010000081.1:0-10930 GCA_050253535.1 Oscillospiraceae bacterium | reverse complement strand
AAAAAATTGAAAATAATACAAAAATGTGTTATAATTTTCACTGTTTTGTTGTCAAAAACTTTTTGTTTTATGGGGGCACAGTGTTATGGGGGGAAAAAAGTCCAGAATTTGCAAAATATTATCGAGTCTGAATAAAATTAAATGGAGTGTTGCCTCAAAAGGACTGATATCCGGAGTTCTGGTAGGGCTTTTGGTTGTTTTATACCGCATAGGTATAGAATATGGCACAGAAACCGCGATAAAGCTTTATGCCTATATCAAATTGCGCCCGGTACTCATAATTCCATGGATAATATTGGCCGTTGCCGCAGGACTTATTATAACCTGGCTGTTAAAACTCGAGCCAATGGCTACGGGAAGCGGAATACCTCAAGTTGAAGGCCTTTTATTATATGGCCTTAAGATTAAGTACTATGCGGTACTATTTGTCAGATATGCCGCCGGTATTTTATCTTCGTTTTTTGGACTTTCGCTCGGGCGCGAGGGCCCTTCGATACAAATAGGTGCATCAGGAAGCCAGGCTATGGCTAAAAAAATAAGTAAAAATAAGCTTGAAGAAAATTACCTTATTACCGGCGGTGCGGCGGCAGGACTTTCAGCCGCATTTAACGCGCCGCTCTCAGGAATCGTTTTTGCACTGGAAGAAGTACATAGAAGTTTTTCAACACTTATTCTGATTGCTGCCACAACTGCTTCTCTCACTGCGGATGTCGTTTCAAAATATTTTTTTGGGCTGAAGCCTGTCCTCAGTTTCACGGCGATACCGCAGCTTGACGTATCTCTCTACTTATGGCTGTTGCCGTTGGGAATACTGTCAGGCTTGGTCGGAGCTTCCATAAATAAACTGCTGCTCGGTTTTCAGACATTATACAATAAGCTGCCTGTAATGATACGGCCCGTAGTGGCTATCCTTATCGCCCTGCCGTGTGGTATTTTTTTACCCGAAGTTCTTGGCGGAGGACAGAATCTGATCGAAATGGCTGAAACGAATGACGGTGGCCTTGCCGGTTTTATAATCATATTTGCGGTCAAGATGATATTTACATGTACGTGTTTTGGCAGCGGGATTCCGGGTGGGATTTTTATGCCGATTCTGTCTGTGGGCGCTCTCTCAGGAAGCATACTTGGCATTATTGCGACGCATTTTGGTTTGCCTGCTGAATATATTGCAGATTTTGCAGTTTGCGGAATGGCGGGGGCATTGTCAAGCTCAGTAAAAGCGCCTGTAACCAGTATCCTCCTGACGGCGGAAATGACAGGATCTCTGGTTCATTTGCTTCCGGTTGCTGCCTGTTCTTTTATCGCACTGTTTTTATCCGATATTTTAAAAGTAACGCCTATTTATGAAGCGCTGCTTGAACGCATAGTAGAAGATAATAAAAAAACGATAAAAAAAGAAGATGAAAAACTCGGAGGGTTGATAGAAGTTCCGGTTGAACTTGGGAGCGAAGCTGCAGGCAAGTTAATAAGGGAAATCGATTGGCCGCAGGGAACATTGATTGTTGGGATACACCGGGGAGAAAAAGAAATTGTACCCAAAGGCGGCACGAAGGTATCACCGGGTGATTATCTGATCGTTATGACTTCTGAGTGCACTTACAAAGATATAAACCTGAATGTTAGGGAGTTATGCAACGCTAATCCGAAGTAATAGTCTGTAAAATGAAATGCAGGTTAGATGTGCGGTTTTTTTTAAAAACCGCACATAATTTTATTAATTGAACGGATTTGCCGCATATCCGAGCCTGATTTTCCGGCATCGCTGAAAAAGTTGCGAGAATAAGCGAAATTACCGAATTCGTTCGCTGAATCGTTAAAAAAATATAAAAAGTGTTGAAAATCATGTTTAAATCTGGTACAATCCAAAACAATGCAATGCAATCAAAGGATTGCCAAAAAATAAACAAAGGAAGGCAAGTTCTGGCTTTGTCAAAAAGGTGATAAGAAATGGCTTTAAAAAAAATTTGGTTTAAAGTAAATGGCGTGAACAGAATGTTCGTCTGCAACCCTGAAAAGGACACTCTGGCAAATGTTCTCCGTCGTTACGGTCTTACCGGCGTTAAAGTCGGCTGTAATGCCGGACAGTGCGGCGCCTGTACCATACTTCTTAACGGCGAACCCATCAGAAGCTGTATAAAGAAAATAGGTAAGGTTCCCGAGTATTCAGAGATTATAACGATCGAAGGAATAGGAACCCCGCTGCATCTGCATCCGCTCCAGCAGGCGTGGATAACCTACGGCGGAGTTCAGTGCGGCTTTTGCAGCCCGGGCTTCATCGTATCGGCGAAGGGCCTTCTGGAAAATAATCCGTCCCCGACGCGTGAAGAGGTGAGAGACTGGTTCCAGAAGCACCATAATATATGTCGCTGCACGGGCTATAAACCCCTTGTAGACGCGGTTATAGCCGCCGCCGCCGTCCTTCGCGGCGAGAAGACCATGGCTGATATTACCTTTAACATGCCGGAAGATGGCAAAATATATACTACAGACTATCCTAAGCCGACGGCGCTCGAGAAAGTTACGGGACTCTGCGACTACGGCGATGATATAGGCCTCAAAATGCCCCCGGAGACGCTGCATCTTGCCCTTGTAATGCCAAAGACCTCGCACGCGAATATAAAAAAGATTGATGTCAGCAAGGCCTCGGCTATGCCCGGTGTTGAGAAGATTGTGACAGCCGCAGATGTAAAGGGCACAAATATCGCCACCATGCCGCAGTCTCATCCAAGAGCAACAAGCGACGGCCTTATAAAGCCCATCATCTGCGACAAGAAGATATTCCGCTATGGTGACGTCGCAGCGGTAGTGGCGGCGCGTACGGCAGAGGAGGCCAGAGCCGCCGCCGATGCGGTAGAGGTCGAGCTCGAGGAACTGCCGGTATATAAAACGGTTGTGGAGGCGCTTGCGCCGGGGGCCCTGCGTATACACGAGGAAACTCCGAACCAGTTCTGTGTAAACCGTGTGGCAAAGGGTAAGACCACGGAAGATGTATTTAATAATGCGCCCTATGTTGTTGAGGGCAGTTTCTACAGCTCAAGAGAACCGCACCTCGTGCTCGAGCCAGACACCATGCAGGCATATTGGGACGACGAGGGCCGCATAACCGTCCAGTGCAAGAGTCAGACCATACATGCGAATAGAGCGCAGATAGCCGCCGGTATCGGTTTGCCCCTTGAAAAGATACGCATAATACAGAATCCAACGGGAGCTTC
The DNA here is from genome assembly GCA_050253535.1 of Oscillospiraceae bacterium. Lineage (GTDB taxonomy): Bacteria > Bacillota > Clostridia > Oscillospirales > Oscillospiraceae > JBFWIW01. The sequence continues at coordinate 7,718 of JBFWIW010000081.1, read as the reverse complement.
CTTCGGTTATTCAATGAGCCCGTCGGGTCCCGCATTAATGGCTGTCTGCGCGATGGCTGTGGGGAAGCCCGTGACCCTAACGATGCCGTATGCGCAGCACCAGGCCTTTACCGGTAAGCGTGCACCATCATATACAAACGCCCGTATGGCGTGCGACAAGGACGGACATATCATTGGCCTTGAATACGACATGTGCCTTGAGCACGGCGGGTACCCCGAGACCAGCGTCAAGCTCGTAGATAAGGGAGTTCGCTTCATAGGCAATCCCTATAACGTACCCAACATCCGCGGACTTGTACGCGCGGGCCTAAGCAACACAGCTTTTGGAATAATGTACCGCGCTTTTGCGTCTCCGCAGTGCTACACCTCCTCTGAGGCGCTTATGGATATGATGGCGGACAAAATCGGGATGGACCGTTTTGAATTCCGCTATCTTAACATTGCTAGACCAGGCGATCTCACTGTCAACAGCTATCCATACCGCGAATACCCAATGGAGGCCATGATGGACAAGATACGCCCCTATTATCAGGATGCCAAGAAACGCGCAGCCGCCGCTTCCACGGAAACGAAGAAGCACGGTATCGGTTTCGTTATCGGAGGATATCATGCCGGACTTCCCGCCGACACGGCAATAATACAGCTTGAGCTTAATCCCGATGGGACAGTCACACATTACAGTTCATGGGAGCAGATGGGCCAGGGGGCCGATATCGGTGCGCTTACGAACGCACACGAGGCCCTGCGTCCCCTCGGTCTGCGTCCGGATCAGATAAAGCTTGTTATGAACGATACGGCAATCACCCCAGCGACAGGTCCCGCATCCGGCAGCCGTTCTCACTATATGGTGGGCAGAGCCACGATTAACGCGGCAAACGACCTTATCGCGGCCATGAAAAAGCCGGACGGAACGTTCCGCACCTACGACGAGATGGTGGCTGAGGGTATTCCCACCCGCTATGAGGGCAAGCACACTACACACGCGGACACTGTTCATATTAATGTTGACTCAGGTGTGGGCAACGGTGCGCCGGAAGCTAACTATCTGATGATTTTGGCCGAGGTTGAGGTCGATACACAGACGGGTAAGTCGAAGGTCTTAAACGTCAAGGCGATAACCGATATCGGTGTGATCGGCAATAATCTTGCCGTTGAAGGACAGGCCTTAGGCGGGCTCTCCCACTCCATAGGCTTTGCGCTAAAGGAGGACTATAGTGATCTAAAGCGCCACGCGACCATGCTAGGCGCCGGTGTTCCGACGATCGATGATATTCCTGACGACATTGAGTATATGTACCATGTAACGCCAAGGGAGAGAGGGCCGCAGGGCTCCTGCGGATGCTCCGAGAACTTCCAGAGCGTCGGTCACATGGCTGTCATAAACGCTATTAACGACGCTGTCGGTGTACGCATATATGAGCTTCCCGCTACGCCTGAAAAAGTAAAAGCGGCGCTGGCTGCGAAGGCAGAGGGTAAAGAGCTCAAGCCGGAAAAATATTTCTTTGGCCAGACGTATAAAGAGACAATGAAGTATATTGAGGAGAACCCCGTAAACGACGAGTAATAGTGCGGCGGTCAGCCGTTATCCCCGCGTAGGTTCCGGAGTCCTGTGAAAATCTCTGAAATTTGAGAATTTTGGGCTGGGTCTCCCAGAGACCCGGCCCAAAATTTAACCGTTTTGGCCTCCGGTTTGTCAGAATGCGACTTATTAGGTGATTTTATGAAATTTGCTAAACGTATGGAACTTTTTGAAGACGGAGTCTTTTCCAGGCAGCTGGCGCTGAAAAATCAAAAATTGGCGGAGGGCAGGACCGTTATAGACATGGGTATCGGGGCGCCAAATATACCACCGGCTGAGCATGTTGTACGCGCACTCTCAAAAGCTGCTGAGGATCCCAAAAACTACGTCTATGCCGTACGCGATCTGTCGGAACTTCTGGATGCCGTCGTGCTTTGGTACCGCAGGCGTTACGGTGTGATGCTCGACCCCGCCGGGCAGATTGTGTCGCTGTTGGGCTCCCAGGACGGTCTCGCCCATATAGCGCTTTCCATTGTCGACAAGGGGGAGGTAGTGCTGGTTCCCGACCCATGTTATCCGACATTTGCGTGCGGCCCCAGAATAGCGGGGGCTGAGATACACCTTATGCCGCAGCGCGAGGAGAATGGATTTATTATAGACCTGCGCGACATACCTTCTGATATCGCCAGGAGAGCCAAGCTCATGATCATCTCCTATCCCAATAACCCCACGACCGCAATGGCACCCGACAGTTTTTACCGTGACCTAATAACCTTTGCCCGGGAGTATGATATCTGTGTTTTGCACGACAACGCATACAGCGACCTCTCATATGACGGCAGGCATTGCGGAAGTTTTCTTAAATTTGAGGGGGCGGCGGATATCGGCGTGGAATTCAATTCGTTGTCAAAGAGCTACGGGCTTGCGGGTGCGCGCATAGGATTTTGCATCGGCAATCGCGACATTGTACGCAATTTCGCCGTACTTAAATCGAATATGGATTACGGCGTGTTCCTGCCGGTACAAAAGGCGGCCATCGCCGCCCTCACGGGCGACCAGGCTTGTGTTGCGGACACCTGCCGGGCATACGAAAAGCGTAGGAATATTCTCTGCGACGGACTGACGGAAATTGGCTGGCCGGTTACGCGCTGCCCCTCCACGATGTTTGTCTGGGCGGGGATACCGAAGAACTATACATCGTCGGAAAAATTCTGCGCCGACCTGATCGAGCGCGCGGGGATCATTATGACTCCGGGCAGCGCTTTCGGTCCGTCCGGAGAGGGCTATGTGCGCATGGCTCTTGTGCGGACGGAGGAGGAGATGAGAGCCGCGATAAGGGCCATACGCGAGTCCGGAATACTAAGCAAATAGTTTCTTCATGATCTGTAAACCGCATTATTAAGCGGCAAACGAAGTTGAAAAGTACATCTGATTTCGGATCTGACAGAGATTCGAAAGACCTATCGGACAATCTGCAGAGCCCGCCGAAAGGCGGGCTCTGCAGATTGTTTTATGCTGAAAAAACTCTTAAAAAAACCCTCTTGACGAGAAGATATTATTGCTGTATAACGATTGCGTATACGGCGTGAAAGCCGATACAAAAGGAAGGAAGTGCTTTGATGGAGGAACGTGATTCCGAGGTTCCGCTCCCTAAAGGAAAGCCTGTTGTCGGTATTATTTACAATTTAAAACATCAAGAGACATCGGAGGACATACCCGATGCGGAGGCGGAGTATGACAACATTGAAACAGTCTATGCCATAAAGAATTCTCTGGAGGTTCGCGGACTAAAAACAGTACTTGTTGAGGCTGACCGTGATTTTACTGAAAAACTGCGCGGTTCAAAAATCGACATTGCGTTCAATATTGCCGAGGGCATAAATGGGCGCGGACGCGAGGCGCAAGTGCCGGCCATACTCGATATGCTTGGGATACCGTTCACGGGCTCGGACGCGACCACATTGTGCATCGCACTGGACAAGGCGCTGACTAAAAGAGTCTTATCCACCTATCGTATCCGCACACCTAAGAGCGCGCTAATAAGTAAAGACGGACGCCGAGGGGCAGCGCGTCTTATCTATCCGGTCATCGTAAAGCCTAATGCCGAGGGCTCGAGCAAGGGGATATTTGGCCACAGTGTTGTCGAATCGGCGGAGGAGCTTGATGCGCTTGTAAGGCGGAATATCGGGATATACGGTGGAGAGATGCTGGCGGAGGAGTATATATCGGGCCGCGAATTTACCGTAGGTATACTTGGAAACGGCGGGGAGGCAAAAGTGTTCCCCCCGATGGAGATAATATACAAAAGAGATACTCAGGGACATTACCGGGTTTACAGCTATGATGTAAAGCAGAATTACAAGGAGTACGTGCTGTACGAGTGCCCAGCAAAGCTAGACAAGAAGGTTAACGACGAGATTATATCCGCAGCAAAAAAAATATTTTCCGTCCTCGGATGCCGCGATTTTACGCGTATCGACTTTCGCATTTCGAATGCCGGCATACCGTATTTTATAGAGATAAACCCTCTGCCGGGGCTTGCCCCGGGTTACAGCGATTATCCCATGCTGGCGGAGTTTTGCGGCGTAAGTTACGATGAACTTGTATACGGTGTTTTAAGCGCTGCCGCCGCCCGCTGCGGCATAGAGATATAAGCAGGAGGCGCGTAATGGTAAGATCTGACGATTATGCCGCGCGCTATCCAGGCTGGAGCGACTGGAAGTGGCAGTTTGCCCACCGCATAACTACGGTAGAGGAGCTCTCTAAACTAATGACCCTCTCCCAAAAGGAAAAGAGCGATATTTCGAAATGTCTTGAGGGGTTCCGTATGGCAATAACGCCGTACTATGCTTCGCTTATTGACCAGAGCGACCCGTTAGACCCGATACGGCGGCAGTGTGTGCCGTCAATAGAAGAGACTTATCCCTGCGAAAACGATATGGATGACCCGCTGAACGAACTGGGAGACAGTCCTGCACCTCATATAGTACACCGCTATCCCGACCGCGTACTTCTGCTCGTTACATTAAAATGCTCGATGTACTGCCGCCACTGTACGCGCAGACGCGTTGTCGGTGAGGAGGATAAGATAATCCCTGAAAAGAGCTTCCAGCGGGCGCTTCGGTACATAAGCGAGCATGAGGAGATAAGGGACGTCCTCATTTCCGGAGGAGACCCTCTTGTCATGGGGACGAACAGGCTGGAGCACATTATCGCCTCTTTGCGCGCCATACCGCATGTCGACATCATCCGTATAGGTACGCGCGTTCCTGTAGTTATGCCCATGCGGATAACGGGCGAGCTTTTGGACATGGTAAAAAAGTACCAGCCTATCTGGATAAACACACACTTTAACCACCCCAGAGAGATAACCGCGGACTCCGAACGGGCGTGCACCGCGATCGTAGACGCTGGCATACCGTTGGGAAACCAGAGCGTGCTCTTAAAGGGCGTGAACGACGACGTGCAGGTTATGAAGGAACTCGTTCTGAAGCTCGTCCACATGCGCGTACGGCCCTATTATCTCTATCAATGCGACCTGAGCTGCGGTATAGGTCATTTCCGTACAACAGTCAACAAGGGAATCGAGATAGTGCATGAACTGACGGGTAATATATCGGGTTATGCCGTGCCGAAATATGTCATAGATGCGCCTGCAGGCGGGGGAAAGATACCCGTTGGGTATAATTACGTCATATCGAAGGATGACCGGGAGGTCGTTATGGAGAACTACAAGGGGATTACCTACAAGTATCCGCAGCCACTTGAGAAATGACTGGGGCTCACCGGAAAAAATAGCAATAAAAGAGCTCCGCGCGATATCGCGCGGAGCTCTTTTATTGCATATAAAAATATAGTATTAAGAGTATATTCACAGGCCGCTTGCAGGCTATGCCCAGGGAAATAAGCGGAGTGATGCTTGCGGGGGTATGTCATCCGGCGTTTTCCGCGGTTCCTGAGTCGGCCGCCTCATACGTCTCAAAAAATGTCACGGCGACGGTAATGGATACGGGAGTTGTTTTGATGTCCGGCGCTAAGCCGTCGGCAGCGGAGGCTGTAATGCCGAGATTCCCCAGCTGACATCGGTAGCCGCAGTCCTGGAGCCTTGTCAGAATATCTTTCGCCTCGGTGTAGTTATTGCAGGTAAAGGTCATGTTTACAACCCTGCGGGCCAGTACGTCTTCGAACGAGACCGGTGAAAAGCTGAGAGAATAGGTTTCTGTCTCTGAAAGAACGGTACTTAGTGTCTGCATAACGTTTTCTGCATTGTCATATTCCGCGATAGGCGCTTTTTCTTCACCGGAGGACGTTATCTTCTCCAGCTCATCCTTCATCTTATTCATCTGCACGGCGCGGGCAGACTCGTCATAATACTGCATCTCGGCCTCGTTCTGTCTTATCTGCGCTTCGGCGATGCCGGCCGTATAAGATTGCCAGACGACATTGTAGTACACCGCGCCAAGAAGAAGGAGAGCGAGAATGGTGAGCAGGAACGTCTCGCGCTTCGTAAATTTTCGGTTCATCATTTTGCGCCACCTCCGTTTGTGAGCGAGATGGTCATCGTGACGGAGGCGCTCGCGGAGTTTTCAACGGTACCGGCATTGGAGACGTTAACGCCGGAGACAAGGTCATTTTTACCCAGATTTAAAATGATGCTGGAGACATCTTCGAGAGTGACGTCTGAGAGCTTTACGGTAATGGTATTCTGTACGGCGGACATAGATTCCACCCGGCCGTATTTCATGAGTTCATCCTCAACAAGTGAGAGAACGTCCAGCCGGTCGACGAGGGAGAGCTCGTCGGCGGTAAAGCCTCCGTCGGAATAGCGGGCATATTCGGCGCTGACCGCGTCGTAGCCGGCGGTATAGGCCTGTATGGTGGCAAGATTATCTTCAGCCCGTGCCGCGGCCTTGTTAACCGTGGCAACCTTCATGAGGGGGCCGATGACAGCAAATCTGGCGAAGAGCAAAATGATTACGGTGAGAACAAAGAAAAGGGGTATGACGCGTGAGGGGCTGTTCTCGGTATGCTCCTTAATAACAAGGTTCAGTGACGCCTTTTCAGGAAATTTTTTTGTCCTTACCAATCAAAGTCCCCCCTTACGAAAGCGTAACGCCGGCTGCTATGGGATAGCGTACGAGCTCGGTGTTTTCGCCGGCTGTCTCAGGCATGAGTTCGGCGATACTGTGTATTTTCAGTTCGAGTGTCGAGCGTATAGTCTCCGCCAAAGGCGCTATGAGCGCGCCTCCGCCGCAGAGATAGACGTCGGTGAGGCTGCTGTCAGCGTTATTAAAATTATAGAAGTTTATAGCGCGAAGAACTTCAACCGCAATTGCCTGGTAAACGCCCCGGCAAACGTCGTGGTTTAAAACGCCGTTGTGGTTTGCGAGCTTATATAAGCGTGCTACATGAGTATCCACATTGCAGATTTCGGCTATTACGGAGTCAATGGCCGCGCCGCCGTATTCAATTATGCGCGTAGTTTCATAATTCGGGCCGGTGAACATGTGGACGCGGGTGGCGGCGTTGCCGAGATCCAGTATGCAGTATTCCCGCTTCCCGGGATTTTTTTTCTCATACTCGCGCAAAAGGTTGGCGTACGCGAATTCGTCCGGCATGGCTATACGCAGCCGGAAGCCCGCTCGGCGCAGCATTGAGGCATAGGAGGCTATGGTTGCCTTCGGCGCGGCGGCGGCCATAAGATCCAGTTCTTTTGGAGAGCCGTCATCATTTTTTACAACGCCGGCGACGGCATAATCATAGAAATACTTGTCCTTTTCTTGCGTGATGAAGTCGTGAAATTCATAAGGAAGGTTTAATTTGAGCTGATCCACGGTCATGGCCGGAACGGTGAACCGGCGAAAAAACGAAACGGCCCCAGGCAGGGAAACAGCGCAGTCCCGGACGTTTATATGTCCCGCTTTTGCCGCCTCTCTTAAAACGCCGGCCATCGCCTCGGGAGAGACAATAACGCCGTCACGCATGAGATTTGCCGGCAGCGGATAAGATGACATACGCCTTATGCTGCCGCCGGAACAGACGGCAAATTTTATATCGCCGGAACCTATATCTATACCGGTGTAGGTCTTAGCCATGGTATTCCTCCCAAACGGCCCTATCTGAAGGTACGGGGCCGGAGTTTATACTGCTGTTTGATTAACCTGATGATAAGAAGCGGCCCGTTTTCCGCCCGCCGCCG